>JAVRPG010000919.1:0-4985 GCA_032162325.1 Mycobacterium sp.
GCCTCCCCGAGCGTCGGTGCCTGCCGAATCGGGGCAGGCGCCGCGGCCGACATCAGCCAGGGCGCGCGTGGTTGCCGAAAGCCCGCCGGGTTCTCGACGAAGACGCCGCGCTCGCGGAGGTGATCCATCTGGGGGATCGTCGAACCGTTGCCGAGCGGGGCGATCGGCAGCCGGAACAGCTGGCCGAGTTCGACGATCTCGTCGACGGTGCGCACGCGCATCCACGGCCCGATGCGTTCATGGATCCAGTCTCGGTAATCCCATCGTCCGATTTGGAACCGAAGTTCCGGGATCTCGGTCAGTTCCTGGCAATCCACCATGGCGGCGAAGTCGAGCCACTGCTGTCCGGTCACCATGCTGATGCCGACGTAGCCATCGGACGCCTCCTCGATCGACGGCACTTCCACCGACCGCCGGATCGGAGGCACCCGCAGCAGTTGCGAATGCAACCACTCACTGCTCTGCATCAAGGTGATCGCTTCGAGCATCGACATGTCCAAGTGTCCGCCAGGACCGCCGCGGCGCACCCGCCGCCACAGGGCCAGCGCTCCATAGGCGGCCCACGCCCCGCCCATGTACTCCCCCAGCTCGCCGCCGATCGAGATCGGCGGGCCCGCGGGATCACCACGGAAACCCGTCAGTCCCGACCCGGCCTGCAGCGTGAACTCGGTCGCCGGGCGGTCCGACCACGGACCGGTCCAGCCGAAGTCGGACACCGTGACCACGACGGACCGCGGCGACACATCGAGCAGCAGCTGCGGATCGAGCCCCCGCTCGATCGCCGCAGGCCGCGTCGACGTGATGATCACAACGTCGGCGCGAGCGAGTAGTTCGTCGGGAGCGGATGTCACGCTTCGCTTCCCGGAATTGAGGTAACTGAACAGTGGCGCATCGATGCCCTCGGGCGGCACGGCACCCGTTGCGGTGAAGCGGCGCAACGGATCTCCTGTGACCGGTTCCACCTTCACGACGTCGGCACCCGCATCTACGAGAAGCTTGCCGCAATACGCGCCGGCGATCCGGTCGCTGATCTCGACGACACGCACATCGTCTAGCGGCGTAGGTGTTACGTCGCTCACCCGCACAACCTCCCCGGTTTCTTTGTCATCTTAGTAACTTTTGATGGATAGCAGATCCGTAGACCCCTGGTAGGGCGGCTATCACTGTTAATATTGCCAAGCAATGACAAGAATGGGAATCGGCCCCGAGGCCCGACGCCGGCTGTCGGCACGCAGGACCGCCGAGATCGTCGCCGATGAGCTTCGCAGGCAGATCATCGACGGCGAACTCAACGACGGCGACCTGTTGCCGCGCCAGGAAGTGCTCGTCGAGCAGTTCAACGTCAGCCTGGTGTCGCTACGGGAAGCCTTGCGAATCCTCGAGACCGAGGGCCTGGTGTCGGTTCGTCGCGGCAACCGCGGCGGCGCCGTCGTGCATGCACCGGGCAAGGGCAGCGCGGCCTACATGCTTGGCCTCCTGCTGCAAAGCGACTACGTGCCGCTGGCCGATCTCGGGACAGCTCTACAGGAGCTCGACCCGATGTGCGCGGCCCTCGCCGCGAAGCGCCCGGACCGTGGCGAGACGCTGATCCCCAAGCTCAAAGAACTCAACGAGTCGATGGCCGAGCACATCGACGACGGGGCGCGCTTCACCGAGATCGGCGGCCAGTTCCACGATGAGATCGTGCGCGGCTGCGGTAATCACACCATGATCGCGGTGGTGGGCAGCCTGGAGACGCTGTGGAGCAGCCACCTGCAGTGGTGGGCCGACGAGACATCGGCGCGCGGTGAATACCCGGAGGTCAGCAAGCGCCGCATCGCGCTGACCATCCACACCAAGATCACCGATGCGATCGCAGCAGGCGACGCCGACCGCGCCCGCAAGCTGTCGGCACGCCACCTGGCAGACACGCAGACCTTCTTTCTCGCAGGTAATCCCGAACAGCGGATCGTGGCGCTGTCCCCGCAGGCGTTGGCCCAACGCCAGCACTGAAAGGGATTGTGTGCGAACGGCCTTGATCACCGGCGGTAGCGGCGGCATCGGAAAGGCCTGTGGCTGCAAGCTCGCCGAGCTCGGCTATGACGTCGTTCTCACGGCGCGGCGCGAGGAGCCTCTCCGCGCCGCCGCCGAGGAGATGGGTGCGCGTTATGTCGTCGCCGACGCGACCGATCCGGAGAAGTTCGAGCCCGCGGTGCGGGCCGCCGGTCAGATCGACCTGGTTGTCCATGCGTCGGGCATCCTCGGCGGAACCTATGCCCGCAAGCAGACGTTCGAGCAGTGGCGCGCGACGATGTCGGCGAACCTGGATTCGTGTTTTGTCGTCACGTCGGCCGTTCTGCCGAGGATGAAAGAAGGCTCGAGGTTCGTGTTCATCTCGTCATCGGCCGCGCACGAACCGATGCGGGCGCGAACCGCGTACTCGGCGTCAAAGGCGGGTATGAACGCGTTCGCGCTGGCCTTGGCGCAGGAAGTCGACCGCGACGGGATCAACGTGCACATCGTGACGCCTGGGCCGGTAGAGACGGACATGCTCCAGGACGTCCCGTTCGAGATGTATGCGATCCGCGCCTCTGACGTGGCCGAAGCCGTGGCGTGGCTGGACACGGTCGACCCGTCCGTCGATCTGCCCGAGATCCGGCTGCACGCCATCACACGGGGCCCCGCAGCGCGGGAACCGGTGGTGCCCATCGAGGTCGAGCGCCGCGTGGCGAAGTCCTAGCGGCGGGGCCGAAACTGCGGGAGCGCGAACTCTTCTCGCTGTTCGAACACGACTTCCATCGGCAGCCCGCAACGCAATTCGGCTGGGTCGGCCTCGACGATATTGGTCAGTATCCGCACGCCCGGCGCGTCATCGAGTTCTGTCAGGCCGATGATCATCGGCACCGCGTCGACAAAGCCGGGATGGAACGGCTGGTGCAGGACGGTGAACGCGAACAGGGTCCCCCGGCCGCTCACCTCCACGGCGATAGGCTCGCCGACGTCATCGCCGGGTCCACCCGGCACTTCCGGAACCGGGCTCGGCGGATGCTGAAGGATGTCGGTGCCTTCGAAACCCTGAACCGCCAACCTGCCCTCTTTGGCGCTGTCCCAAAAGAACTGGGTCACCGGGTCGGGAATCGGGACGGGACGAACGTTGAGTTCCATTACTGCCCTTCGCTGTCGGTCAGGTAGACCTGTGACTCCATGTGGTGGAAGATCCGGTATCGCTCGCCGCGGCGGATCAGCAGCCACGTGATCCAACTCGCACCTGTGTGCTCGAAATCCGACTCTTTACCGGTCAGCCGCCAACGGCTGAGCAGCACCGCGCGCACAACGTTATCGTCGACCACATCGAACTCGTGCAGCGACGACGACATGGACGCCGTCTTCACCCTGCTCGCGACGCGCGCCCAGTGCCGATCGAGGTCGTCGTTGCCGACCAGGGGCGTCGCGTACTCGTCGCCGAGATAGATCGGCTGCGGGCCGTCGCGCTCCCAAAGATCGGCCAGCCCAACAAAATCCAGGCTCGACCAGAGCTTGTCGTATTCCCGGATCAGGTCCGACACCTCAGCCGGTGGCCGGCTGTTCACCGGGGAGCACCTTGACCGTCGACGGCAACCCGTACAGCGCGGTGGCGTTGCCGCGCATGATCCGCTCACGCTGTTCGGCAGGGAACCGCCTGATCGCCCACTCCGGCGAGTCGTAGCTCCAGTGCGGGTAGTCGGTGGAGAACATCAGGTTGTCGCCGAGGTCCATCATCTCCAGGTACTCCCGGTACATCCCGACATTGACGTCCTCCAGCGGCTGCGTGGTGAACCGCACGTGTTCGCGGACATACTCCGACGGCTTGCGGCGCACGTGGGGCAGATCGGCCTTGCGCTGCTCCCAGATCCGGTCCATCCGCCACATCGCAGGCATCGCCCAGGTGAAGCCGCCCTCGACGAATACGACGCGTAGATCGGGATGACGGTCGAACGCGCCGTCGAACACCAGGCTCATCAGGTGCGACACATACAGCAGCGGCCATGACGCGAAGAAGTCGTGCCAATGCGCGGGGTTGCCGACCGGGTAGATCGGGATCAGTTCGAACGGCGTCTGCCCCATCAGGTGGGTGGCGACCGGAAGGTTGTTGCGCGCCGCGGCCTCGTACAGCGGATCGAAATGCGGGCTGCCGAAAGGAATCCCGCGGGTCTGGGGCGTCATCAGTACCTCGGCCATGTATGGATGTCCGGCCCAGCGCTCGATCTCTCGGGCCGCGGCGTGCGGATCCTGCGCGGTGACACTGATCGCTCCGCGCCAGCGCCCGTGCCAGTTGTTCTCACCGAGCCACACGTCGGCCAGCCAGTCGTTGTTGGTGGCCTTGAGGACGTGTTCGGCCTGCGGCAGCTGCGCATCGCACATCGGCTCCAGCAAGGCGATGCTCACCCCTGCGGCGACGAGAAGTTGCTTGGCGGCGAAATCGGGATCGCTTCCCGCGACTCCCCCTCCCGGCGGGGCGGCGTCGACGCGCAGCGACATCGTCTTGTACGAGTCCGGCGTGTCATAGAAGTGCGGCACCGGTGAGACGGCATTACCCGTCGGCCAGAGCTTGTCCTTCCACTCCGCCGGCGCGTAGGACTTCAACACCTCGCCCGAAACCGGCAACGGATGGACATCGGTGTCGACGATGGTCACCGCGATGTCCTGCGCTACGGCGTTCTCTGCGCGTTCTATCGTCGTCATCGCAGACTCCCCTCGACTTCCAACCCGACCCCGTAGAGGTCACTTGCGTTGCGCCACAACACCTTTTCCCGTTGCACATCGTGAAGCCCCGCGACCACTTCTTCGGGCTTGGACGTCGACCAGTGCGGGTAGCTCGACCCATACATCAGCAGGTCGGCCTTGTCGGTGAAATTCAGCCATCGCTCGGCCTGGCCCGCATCGGTCGGCCCATCGAACGCCGACGAGCAGAACCGTACGTGGTCGCGTAGGTATTCACTCGGATAGCGGTCGACCCACGGGGTTTG
>JAVRPG010000920.1:0-3096 GCA_032162325.1 Mycobacterium sp.
GGCCGGAACCGCACGCTGGTGGGCCCGCTGGCCAGCATGATCACCCGGTGATCCCACAACCGGCGGATCAGCTCGTCGCGCTGCGCGGCGGTCGGCAGGCTGAACGCGCACATCAGCCCGCGGCCGCGCACGTCGAGCACCACCCCTGAGAACTCTGCCGCAAGACCTTCGAGCCGGTCGATCAGATAGCGCCCCGCCTTGCCGGCCCGCACCATCAAGCCGTCGGACTCGATGATCTCGAGGATGCGCCGCGACCGCACCATGTCGACGAGGTTGCCGCCCCACGTCGAGTTGATCCGTGAGCTGACCGCGAAGACGTTCTCGGGCACCTCGTCGACCCGGCGGCCGGCCATGATGCCGCACACCTGAGTCTTCTTGCCGAAGGCGACCACGTCGGGTGCGACGCCCAATTGCTGGTAAGCCCAAGCGGTTCCGGTCAGCCCGCAGCCGGTCTGCACCTCGTCGAAAATGAGCAGCGCGTCGAACTCGTCGCACAGCTCGCGCATCGCGGCGAAGAACTGCGGCCGGAAGTGCCGGTCGCCACCCTCACCCTGGATCGGCTCGGCGACGAAGCAGGCGATGTCGTGCGTGTGCGCCTCGAACGCCGCGCGGGCTTGGCGCAGCGATTCGGCTTCCAGCTCATCCATGTCGGCGTCATCCAGGCCCGGCCTGATGTAGGGCGCGTCGATTCGGGGCCAGTCGAACTTCGGGAACCGCGCGACCTTGTTCGGGTCGGTGTTGGTCAGCGACAGCGTGTAACCGCTGCGGCCGTGGAACGCGCCACGCAGGTGCAGCACCTTGGTGCCGAGATCGGGATCGATGCCGCGCGCCTCGTTGTGCCTGCTCTTCCAGTCGAACGCCACCTTCAACGCGTTCTCGACGGCCAGCGCTCCCCCTTCGACGAAGAACAGGTGCGGCAGCGCCGGATCACCTAGCACGCGGGCGAAGGTGTCGACGAAGCGCGCCATAGGCACGCTGTACACATCGGAGTTGCTTGGCTTGTTCACCGCAGCCTGCGTCAGCTCCGCGCGGAAGTCCTCGTCATCGGCCAGCGCCGGGTGGTTCATGCCCAGCGCGGACGACGCGAAGAACGTGAACATGTCGAGGTAGTGCTCGCCGGTGCGGGCATCCACCAGATAGGAGCCCGACGAGCGGTCGACGTCGAGGACAAAGTCGAGCCCGTCGGCCAGGATGCTGCGGGCCAGGACGTCGCGGACGTCGTCGGGGCACAGGACGGCAGGTGTCAGGACGGCAGTCATGCAACCATCTTAACGCATTTTTTACGGCCTGCTGTTCCACTAGCAGGAACTATTCCGGCATGATTTCGCGTCCGGAGTAAAAAGTCTGTAAGATAATCGTGCTTCGGGTGCGGACATTCGCCGCGGTCCGGATCTGTTGCAGCAAGTCTTCAAGCGCCCGCGGGGACTCGACACGCACGAGCAGGATGTAGCTCTCCTCGCCGGCCACCGAGTGACACGACACGATGGCCGGTATGTGTTCGAGCCTGGCGGGCGCATCATCGGGTTGAGAGGGATCGAGAGGGGTGATGGCCACGAACGCCGACAGCATCTTCCCGATCGCTTCGGGGTTGATCCGCGCCGTGTACCCGGTCACCACCCCGCGCGATTCCAGCCGGCGCACCCGGGACTGGACCGCCGACACCGACAACCCGGCGGTCGCGGCGAGATGGGCCAACGTCGCCCGCCCGTCGGCGACCAGTTCGCGCACCAAGATGCGATCGATCTCGTCGAGATGTTCGCCCGCCTCCACCATTGCCGGAGACTATCGCAGTAGCGGCATGAGGCGAGCCGCATGAGCCGCTTGAGCCGTCGCGTCGAAACCTGGCAGCTGCGCGCGAAATTCGCCGCGGCGCTGTCACAGATGTACGGCGCCGAGGTGCCTGCGTACACCACCCTTGTCGAGGCCTGCGCCGAGGTGAACCGCGAGTACGCCGCCGTCCACCCGGCCGCCGACAGGTTCGGCTCTCTGGACCGGGTGACCGCCGAACGCCACGGCGCGATCCGCGTCGGCAGCGCCCGCGAACTCGCCCAGGTCAGCGACCTGTTCGCCGCGTTCGGCATGTATCCGGTCGGCTTCTACGACCTGCGCGACGCTGCCCAGCCTGTGCCGGTGATCTCCACCGCCTTCCGGCCGATCGACACAGATCAGCTGGACCGCAATCCGTTCCGGGTGTTCACCTCCATGCTGGCGACGGCCGACGCGCGCTACTTCCCCGCCGACCTCCGTCACCGCGTCGAGCGGTTCATCGCCGCGCGCCAGTTGTTCGACCCCGCCCTGATCGCCGAGGCCAGGCGCATCGCTGCGGACGGCGGTGCGGAACCGGCGAGGGCCGAGCGGTTCGTGGCCGCCGCGGTGTCCGCGTTCGCGCTGTCTGAGGAACCGATCGACCGCGGCTGGCACGACGAGCTGACCAGAGTCTCGGCAGTGGCTGCCGACATCGCCGGCGTGGGCACCACACATATCAACCACCTGACTCCGCGCGTGCTCGACATCGACGAGCTGTACCGGCGCATGACCGCCCGCGGCATCACCATGATCGACGCCATCCAGGGCCCGCCCGCCTGGCACGGGCCCGATGTGTTGTCGCGGCAGACGTCATTTCGTGCGCTGGCCGAACCACGGCGTTTCCGCGATGCCGACGGCGCTGTGTCCGACGCCACGTTGCGGGTGCGCTTCGGCGAGGTCGAGGCGCGCGGTGTCGCCCTCACCCCGCTGGGCCGCGAACGCTACGACGCCGCGATGGCCGCACCGGTCCCGGCCGCCGTGTGGGCGGACAACTTCCCCGCCACCGACGAGGACATGGCCGCCAGCGGACTGGCGTACTACCACGGCGGAGATCCGTCGAAACCCGTTGTCTACGAAGACTTCCTGCCCGCATCGGCGGCGGGCATCTTCCGATCCAACCTCGATACCGGCACCCAGGCGGCCGCTGCAGCCGACAATGCGGACTACAGCCTGGATTGGTTGGCCGGTCAGATCGGACACCACATTCACGATCCCTACGAACTCTACGAGAAAGTCGCATCATCATGACCACCGTTGCCACATCTACGCTTCCGACGGCCGAGGGCCTGC
>JAVRPG010000921.1:0-2607 GCA_032162325.1 Mycobacterium sp.
TTTCGCGCGGACGCCGGAACGCCCCGGTGAAGAAGATGCGGGCCAGGTGGACCATGATGGCAGCGGCGAACATCAGCGCCGCCCAGTGGTGGATCTGGCGCACGAACAACCCGCCGCGCACCTCGAAGGTGATGTCCAGCGTGGTCTCGTAGGCCCGGGACATCTCCACGCCGCGCAGCGGCTGGTACACGCCGTTGTAGGTGACCTCGGCCATCGACGGGTCGAAGAACAGGGTGAGGTACGTGCCGGTGATCAGCAGCACGATGAAGGAATACAGCGCGATCTCGCCCAGCAGAAATGACCAGTGGGTCGGGAACACCTTGTTCAGCTGCCGCCGGACCGCCGCCGACGGGTGGTAACGCGAATCGATCGCCTCGCCTTGTTCGGCTGCGATTTCAGCCAGATTCGGCTTTGGCAGTTTTGGACTCATGAGCGCCGCTCCCAGAATGCCGGTCCGACGGGCTCGATGAAGTCGCCATTGGCGACCAGGTACCCGTCCTGGTCAATGGTAATGGGCAGCTGCGCCAACGCTCGCGCAGCCGGACCAAATATGGGCCTCGCGAAGTGCAACGCGTCGAACTGAGACTGGTGGCACGGGCAGAGGATGCGATAGGACTGCTGCTCGTAAAGCGAAGAGGGACAACCCAAATGCGAGCACACCTTGGTGAACGCGAACAGTTCGCCGAAGTTGAAGCTCTCCTGGCCCTTGCGCTTGACCACCTTGGCCATGTCCACCGGTTTGATGCGGATCAGCATCACGGGGTTGCGCACGCCCAGCGCGATCTCGCTCAGCTTGTGGTGCGACTCGACGGCGGTGCCGTCGCCGTCGGACTCGCGCCACGGGAACACCGTCTCCATGCCGCCGGCGTCGATGTCCTCCGGGCGCATCTTGACGTACGGCGACTCGCCGGGGTTACCGGTGGCGCGGGCAAGGTAGATGGTTTCGCCGTGGAAACGCGGCGTCCAGCCCGACGTCCACAGCACGGCCTTCTTGCCTTCGGCGGTCGGAACCACCGGCTTCCAGGGGTTCTTGATCAGCCCGCCGGCGAACGCGACCAGCGTGCCCAGGCCGAACGCGCCGAGGCCGATGCCCAGCGACAATCCAATCAGCTTGCGCCGCTTGAAGGTTGAACTTTCCAGCGCGTCGGTGAGGTTGGCCGCGACGGTCTTGCGGTGGATCTCTGGGGACCGGCCGTCGTGGCGCTCCTGGATCGAGATCTCCTCGGGGATGAACTTCTTCTGGAACAGCACCGCGCCGATGCCGATCGCCAGGATCGACAGGCCGAAGGTCAGCCCGTAGAGCGGGGTAGCCAACGAGTACCAGAACTCGCCAGGCGAGCCGAACGGCTTGTACTCCCACGGCCAGAACAAGAAGATCAGCAGCAGCGCCAACCCCGAAAAGCCACCCAGCAGAAGCCAATACGCCACCGCGCGCTCGGCCCGCTTCTCGGCCTTGGTGCCGGGGACCGGCCACCGATCGCCCTTGTAGACCGTCTCGACGCCGTCGAGCTTGCCTCCCAGTTCGACAAGCTCCTCGCGGGACATCTGCGCGAGCTGTTCGTCGGTTGGCGTGTCCTTCACTTCGTCGCTCATGCTCGAGATCCGATCCACAGGGCCGCACCGATAACGGCCACCATCCCGATGATCCACATCGCCATGCCCTCCGGCGCCGGGCCGAAGCCGCCGAGACCGTACCCGCCTGGGTTCGGCGTCTGGGTCGCTTCGTGGACATAGGCCACGATGTCCTTCTTCTCTTCCGGGCTCAGCTGCCGGTCGGAGAACTTCGGCATGCTCTGTGGACCGGTCATCATCGCGGTGTAGATCTGCGCCGGCTCGGCCGGCTCCAGATCGGGCGCGTACTTGCCTGACGACAGCGCGCCGCCCTTACCGGTGAAGTTGTGGCACGAGGCGCAGTTCAGTCGGAACAGGTCGCCGCCGCGGGCGACGTCGCTACCGAGCAGCGACTCCTGGGCAACCTTGCCGTTGTCGTCGCGGGGGACGATCGGGCCGCCGCCGTTGGCCTGCACGTACGCGCCAAGCGCGTCGATCTGGGACTCGTCGAAGATGGGGTCCTTGCGCGGGGCCTGCGCCTCGCCGCGCATCGCGGGCATGCGGCCGGTGGACACCTGGAAGTAGACGGCCGCCTCGCCGACGCCGATCAGGCTGGGGCCGCGATCCGGCACGCCCTGAAGGTTGGCGCCGTGGCAGGTCACGCAGGAGGTGTCGAACAACTGCTTGCCCGTGCGCAGCAGCGCCGAGGCCGACTCGTCGGCGACCGCGACCTGCGGCGTCGGCGTAAGCGTGGCCGCCAGGCCACCGGCGACTGCCAGTCCGATCAGCAGCAGCAGTGCTGCCGACAGGCGCCGGCGCAGCCGACGGCGGTTCAATGTCGCCGGCCTTCCGGCTCCGCGGTCCAATGTCGCCGGCCTTCCGGCGCCGCGGGCCTTGTCGGTCATCGACCCCCTTCTCATCGAACGCATCGAGCCGATCATCGGACGAAGTAGATCGTGGCGAACAACGCAATCCACACGATGTCGACGAAATGCCAGTAGTACGAGACGACGATCGCCGCGGTGGCCTGCGCCGGGGTGAACTTGCTCATCGTGG
>JAVRPG010000922.1:0-2695 GCA_032162325.1 Mycobacterium sp.
ACCCTTGGCCGCCCGATACAGCACATTGACCAAGTCGCCACGCAAGATCTCGAGCTTGGAGATCAAGCCGTTGCCGTCAAATGCCGTCACCAGCATCTCCGCTCTGCGGCGTCCAGGGATTTGATCCAGGCCGCGCCGCGCTGATCGAGCGAGCGTGCCCGCATCTCGGGGGTCGGGCCCATGCGCTCGACCACATCACCGCCGGCCCCCCGCAGGTCGACGGTTTGTCCACCGGGCGGATCCCGTCTGCGAGCTCGACGATCGTTACCCGATAGCCATTCTTGTTGAGCCAGAAGGCCAGTACGGGCCCCGCGATTCCGGCTCCGCTGATCAGGACGGTCGGCTGTGGCATGGCGCCAGGGTAACCGCCGCTAGATGTCGAGCGCCTGATAGGTCCGGCGCACGAACTTCGGTTGCGTTGATTGAAGTTTCAGAAACGAGGTGTTGCCCGCGACGGCCGCCGCCGCGTCGGCGCCGAAGTTCGGGAGGTTCTGGATGAGATAGATCAGGATGAGGTTTTCGCTCGGATCAGCCTGCCACCACGTGCCGTAAGCCCCGGGCCAGCTGAACGTCCCAACACCTCCTGGCCCGAACAGCTGACGGGATTTGGCCGGGTCGGTCACCACCGAGAGGTTCAGGCCGAAACCGCGGCCGATCCAGAACGGCATACCGAGAAATGGATGACGTTTCTGCTCGTCCGTCAGCCGGTCGCTGCGCATCAACCTCACCGACTCTTCGGACAGCACCCGTACGCCGTCGACTTCACCGCCGGCTAACAGCATCCGCGCGAACCTCAGATAGTCGTCGGCCGTGGAGAAGAGATTCGCGCCTCCCATGCAGAACGGCGGCGGCGAGATGGGAGGTGGCCCCATCGCGTCATGGTTGAGCGTGTCGTCGTCCTCGAGCTTGTACATGGTGGCCGTGCGACCGCGGTTGCGAGACGCCACGAAGAATCCGGTATCGCCCATGTTCAGTGGATCCAGGACCCGCTCGGTGAGTACGTCCTGAAGCGACTTGCCTTCGATGCGTTCAAGCAGGATCCCCAACACATCGGTGGCGTTGCTGTACGTCAACCTCTCACCGGGTTGATGCTGAAGGGGTAACGCTGCGACCTCTGCCAGCCAGCTGTCCGGATTCTGCCGCGCCGAGATGCGCGAGTACGCCTTCGCCAACGGCCCGGTCACAGAGAAGAAGTACGCCAGCCCGCTGCGGTGTGTGATCAGGTCGTCGACGGTGATCGGCCGTCGCGCCGGATGCGTCTTGTCCAGCGGGCCGCCAGGTGTATCAAGCACCCGCATGTTCGACAGCTCGGGCAACCACTTCGCGACCGGGTCGGCCAGGGCCAGCTTGCCCTCATCGAGCAGGGACATCGCGGCGGCGACGGTCACGGGCTTGGTCATCGATGCGATACGAAAAATCGTGTCTCGCTGGATCGGCAGGTTGGCGTCGACGTCGCGGTGGCCGAGCTCGTTGACCTGCAGCACCTCGCCGGAGCGCCACACGAGCGTGACCGCACCCGCCAGCAGGCCTGCATCGATCGCTTCGTGGATGGAGGCCTGGTTGGTGTCGAGCTTCATCGGCGCCAGCGTACCCAGCGGCGGAGCCGGTTCCGCTGGTGGCGCCGACTCGAGTACCCGGTTACTCGATCCGCCTCGGACAAACCCGGTCACCCTCGGTGTAGGTCCTTTATCGAGCGGGAGGAACGGACATGGATGACGCATCGGTTGTGAGCTGGCCGATCGAAGAATCCTCGCCTGGTGGCGGGTCACCGCCGGATGACGCATAGCCGTCGCCTGAGCCGATGTCGGCGAAGATTGCCCGGGTGCTCGCCCACGGCTTCCCTCACTGAACAGCGCTCGGCGGTGTCGCAGTAGCCGGCCAATTGCAGGGTGCTAAGCTCGCGCGGAAGTTCGACATCCTTTAACGATCCGTCCAGAGAGGCGGAGAAGGAGGTCAGAGTCGCATCGTGGGCTCTTCAGGCACCGACCGGGAGTTGATGTCCCCAGCGGACGTCGGCCGGACCATCTCCCGCATCGCCCATCAGATCATCGAAAAGACCGCTCTCGACGGTTCCGACGCGCCCCGCGTCATCCTTCTGGGCATCCCGACAAGGGGCGTCACCCTGGCCGCGCGCCTCGCCGACAAGATCAAGGAATTCTCAGGCGTCACGGTTCCGCACGGGGCGCTGGACATCACGCTCTACCGCGACGACCTCGACTTCAAGCCGCCGCGTCCCCTGGAGGACACCTCGATTCCCGAGGGCGGCATCGATGACGCGCTGGTGATCCTCGTCGACGACGTGTTGTACTCCGGGCGGTCCGTTCGCTCCGCGCTGGACGCCCTGCGCGACATCGGCCGGCCTAGCGCCGTGCAACTCGCTGTGCTCGTCGATCGCGGCCACCGCGAACTGCCGCTGCGCGCCGACTACGTCGGAAAGAACGTGCCCACCTCGCGCAGCGAGAACGTCAAGGTGCGGCTGGCCGAGGACGACGGCTACGACGGCGTGTCCATCACACCGCACGGAGGGCCGAGACGATGAAGCATCTACTTTCGGCGGCCGATCTGACCCGCGACGACGCCATCGCGATCCTCGACGACGCCGACCGATTCAGCCAGGCGCTGCTTGGCCGCGAGGTCAAGAAGCTGCCGACGCTGCGCGGCCGCACCATCATCACGATGTTCTACGAGAACTCCA
>JAVRPG010000923.1:0-11445 GCA_032162325.1 Mycobacterium sp.
GTCAACGCCTCGGCCACGACGAAGTAGGCGACCGACTCCACTTCATCGGGCAATCGGCGAGGCAGATGTACGTTCAGCGTCGTCGGGACGACCGTTGCACCACCGCGGACAACGCGGCATCCAGCCCGCGGTCGGACAGGATCGTCGGCGCGATGCCGCGCACCACGTTCCGCAGCTCGACGAGCGCATTCTTGGCGTCGTCGTGCGCCTCGGCGATCAGCTGCTTGGCCGCGGGCAGGTCGGTGTCAAGCTTGGTCTGGGCCAGCCCGATGGTCATGGCGAGCGACACCAGCCGGGGCTGCACGCTGTCGTGCAGGCCGCGTTCGATGCGATGCCGCTCGGTCTGCGCGGAGGACACGACACCCTGTCGAGCGTCGGCGAGTGCGCTGACCTGGTATTGCAGCGCTGCAGTCGGCGAAGGCGAAAGCAGCCAGCGGTCAATGGCGGCATCCAGCGCAGGCGCGAAGATCAGGATCGCGACGGCCGCGACCACCGCAACAAAGGCCAGCATCCAGGCCAGTGGCGGCGACAGGAACGAGAGCCCGGCGTCGTCGTCGCTCTGCCGGATCGCGATCGCCGCGGCCGGCCCGAGGAACGCGAAGACCAGCAGCGCAACTGCGACACCCGCGGCCAGCATGTCGTAGGCCATCCGCAGGTAGTGGTGGGCAGTGGCTTTCCAGAAGCGGGCGCTGCTGATGTCCAGCCACAGCTGATGCAGCCAGCGCTGGATGCCGGCATACGGCGACAGCCGCCGTGGCGGAACGCCGATGCCAAGGCCGAACACCGCCTCACTGCGCAGGCGTTCGACGTGTTCGACGCCACGCATCAGGTAGACGAACACGACCACGGACAGGGCGAAGCCGATGCCGCTGGGGATCGAGGAGATGCCAATGATCAGGATTGTCAAGGGAATCCAGAACCACACCGTGGCGATCGCCGCGCCGGTGAGCAACGAGGCGGTCGGCACCACACCGATGTTGCGGGCGGCCGCGGCGACGGGCTCGTCGACGGCGGCGGGTGCCGGGGTGGCATCGGGACTCGTGTCGGTAACTGCGACCATGCGTTCAACCTATGGACCGCAGGCGGCGCGCGACACGGCGTTTTCCCGCGAACCGGCCGGGGGAAAACCCCCCGCGTCCGTACCGTCGACCCATGACGACGACTGACCGGCACCGGTTGCTGAGCTTTCTGGGCCCGAACTGGTTCGCCTCGGTCATGGGAACCGGCATTGTTGCGACGGCGGGTGCGACGTTGCCGCTGCATGTCCCCGGTTTACGGGCGTTCGCCCTGGCGGTGTGGGTGGCGGCGTCGGTGTGGCTGGTGATCCTCATCGTCGCGGTGATCGCACATTGGGTGCGGAACCCGACCGTGGCCCGAAGCCACGCGTACAACCCGCAGATGGGTCACTTCTACGGTGCGGCCCCGATGGCGTTGCTCACCGTCGGCGCCGGTGCGGTCCTCGTCGGCAAGGATCTGATCGGCGAGCGCGCGGCCGTCAACCTCGACTGGGTGCTGTGGGGGGCAGGCACGCTCGGCGGGCTGTTCACAGCGATAAGCATCCCGTATTTGATGTTCACCCAATATCGCGTCGAGGCCGACGCCGCATTCGGCGGCTGGCTGATGCCCGTAGTGCCGCCGATGGTGTCGGCGGCAACGGGCGCGCTGTTGATCCCGCACTTGGCGCCGGGCACCTCCCGGGAAACCATGCTCTACGGCTGCTACGCGATGTTCGGGCTGTCGCTCGTCGCGTCGCTCATCATCATCACCATGGTCTGGAGTCGCCTCGCGCACTTTGGCACGTCGGGCACGGCCCGTGTGCCGACGCTGTGGATTGTGCTGGGCCCGCTTGGCCAATCCATCACGGCCGCAGGACTTCTCGGTACGAACGCCGCGCTGGCCGTCGAGCCGCACCTGGCGGACGGCATGGGTGTATTCGCGATTCTGTACGGCGTTCCGGTCTGGGGATTCGCGGTGTTGTGGATCGCATTGGCGACGGCACTGACAATCCGTACCATCCGGCGCGGCATGCCGTTCGGGTTGACGTGGTGGAGCCTGACGTTCCCTGTCGGCACCTTTGTCACCGGCACCACGCAGCTGGCCGTCCACACGGGTCTGCCGTCGTTTCGTGTTGCCGCTGCCATCGCCTACGTCGGCCTGCTGAGCACCTGGTGTCTGGTAGCGGTTCGGACGTTCCGGGGCGGCCTGCGGGGCAACATATTCGCGCCGCCGCCTGCCGGTCCTATCAAGGCGCACAAGGATTGACTTGCCCGCTCGGCCGGCGGGATCCGCGCTCTGCGGCGCATCGATTCGATCGGCCCCCTCGGTGGATGCGACCGCTGGCGTGGCTGCCTCAGCCCGATCCGCGCAAACCGGGCAACAATACGTACAGCAGGGTTGTCCGCCTTACGCGTTGAGAGCGATTACTTCGGGGCGGTGAGCTCCAGCGCGATGTTGTCCGGATCGCGGAACTCAAGGATGTAGGACGGGCCGATGTCCTTGACCGGCTCGTGGTCGACGCCGAGGACATCGAGATGGGCTGCGGCGTCATCCAATTCGGCCTTGCTGGCGACGCGGAAGGCCAGGTGGTCGAGTCCGCAGCGGTCTTCGTGGAACCTGTCGGCCGCGACGGGCCGAAGACCGATCAGCGCGCCGCCGAGGTCGTAGATCACGCCGCCGAACAGAAAGCCGAGCGCCTCACGGGTGGCCGCGTCGGCGCGCTCTGGTGGCTCGATCAACACCCGCCAGCCGAAGACGGTCTCGTAGAACTGTCGCGACCGCTCGATATCGGTGACGGTGAGCCGGACGTGAGCGATGGAGGAGGCAGTGAACGGCATGCACTCATGCTGCCAGTGACGGCGGCGCGATGACTTTCCGGCACTACCGCGGTCTGTCTAGGCGTCAATGTCTCGACATCAGCAGGGAGCATCAACATGAGCGTCATCTCCACCGATACAGACCGTCGATCAAAGACGTGGGTCCGCAAGGCCGGAATCGCCGTCAGTGTCCTCGTCACCGCGTTTCTGGCCTTCGACGCGGCAGGCAAGCTCGCCGGTATGCCCCAGGTCAAAGAGGGCACGCAGTCGCTCGGATTCCCGTCCGGCCAGGCGTTGGTCATGGGAGTCGTGCTGGCCATCTGCGTGGTGGTTTACGTAATCCCGCGCACCGCCGTGCTGGGCGCGCTCGGCATCACGGCGTATCTGGGTGGCGCGGTCACGGCCAACATGCGTGTGGAGGCCCCGCTGTTCTCGCACACCCTCTTCGCGGTGTACCTCGGCGTGCTGATGTGGGTGGGCCTCGCGATGCGGCGTCCGCAACTGCTGGAGGTCGTCGGGCTGCGACGGACGGCGGACTAACAGGCAAGGGTCGTTCGTAGGCTTGGCCATGCCAGAATCGCCGACGTGCGAATTGGGATGACCATGCCGGTGATGGAACCCGACCTCGATGCGGCCACGCTGAAGGCATGGGCCCGCGTCATCGATGACGGCCCGTTCTCGTCGCTGTGCTGGGGCGAACGCATCGCGTTCGACAATCCCGACAGCCTGACCCTGCTGGGCGCACTGGCGGCATGGACAGACCGGGTGCGGTTGGTGACGACGGTGATCGTGCCGCAGCTGCACGATCCGGTGATGCTGGCGAAGGGTTTGGCGACCGGCGACATGCTCAGCGGCGGCCGGCTGACCGTCGGCATCGGCGTCGGCGGCCGCGACGAGGACTACCGGGCCGTCGGCGCCGACACCGGGACGCAGACGATGCGTGGCCTGGCCGAGAGCGTCGCGGTGATGAAGCGCATCTGGGCGGGGGAGAAGGTCACCGATTCCGTCGTACCGGTCGGGCCGCCGCCGCTGCAGCCGGGTGGGCCGGAGTTGCTGATTGGCACGACGGGCCCGAAGACCGTGCGCAGCGCCGCGTCCTGGGCCGACGGACTGGCCGGCATCACCCTCGACCTTGACGTCAGCAAGCAGAACCAGCTGTTCGACGTTGCCCGCCGGGCATGGGCGGAGGCCGGCAAGCGCAAACCACACCTGGCGACGTCGTTCTGGTTCGCCATCGGCGACGACGCGCAGGCGGCACGGGCACAGGTACACCGGCATCTGCTGCGCTATATGAACTGGATTCCCGCCAAGGTCGTCGACGCGATGGCGCCCACCACCGGTTGGGCAGGCAACGATGACGAGTTGCTCGACGTCATGCGAAAGTTCTCCGAGATCGGTACCGATGAGATCCACCTCATCCCGACAAGCTCCGACATCGACCAGCTGCGCCGTGTCGCCGAGGTGGCAAAGCAGCTCGCTTAGCGGTGCGCGCGTCGACTTCTCGAACTCCCACCCCCTCCAGCGAACTTTCGTTAGGGTCAATTTCTAGCAGCACTGCCATGCGCCAGAGTGGTCGCGGCATATTGAGGTCTGGGCAGGAGCAACCGACGGTTCGCCCCACCAACCTGGTCACTGAGCGTCGGCGTCCCAGGACCCGAAGGGTGAGGATGCCGATCAGGAGTCACCGTCCTCGTCGACAGTCGAGGTTGCCCCGCCCGCTACGGCGTCGTTCGGTGTCTTTCGCAAGAATTGGACGGCGAAACCTGCGGTCGGCGTGATCGAGACGGTCATCGACGAGAACCAGGCGTTCCTGGCCGGCGGCGGGGAATCGCGCTTTAGGCCGGTGTGAGTTTGACCCGCATCTGTGCCGGCCCGCGCAGCGAGCTGTTGGTCGACCATCGCGTCTCACCGACGAGCTCTACCCGGCTCACTCGCGTGGCGAGCTCACGCAGCACCGCCTGTGCCTCCATCCTGGTCAGCTGGGCGCCAAGACAGAGGTGGGCACCGAAGCCGAAGCCGAAGGCGATGTGCTGGCTGGGATTTCGGTCTACCCGGTACACGTCGGGGTCGTCGAACACCTGTGGATCGCGGTTGGCGGCGCCGAACGACAACAGCACCCGTGCACCGGCAGGGATCGTGACGTCGCCGACCGGGTAGTCTGTGCGCGCGGTCCGGTACAGGTTTTGCACCGGCGACGAGAAGCGCAGCTGCTCCTCGATCGCCATCGGAATCAGGTCTGGATCTTCGCGAATACGGTTGAACTGCTCCGGGTTTCGCGCGAGTGTGTCGAACATGCCGCCGAGCAGATTGGTGGTCGTCTCGTTGCCTGCGAGCAGCAGAAGCATCGCGAAGTAGAACAGCTCGTCCTCGGTGATCGCGCCGTCCTCGTTCTTGGCCAGCAGCCTGCCGAGGATCGTGTCGGAACCCTTCAGGCCGCCGACGCGAAACTGCCTGTGGAAGTACCGGTAGATCGACCGCGACCCGCTGACCGAGGCTGCCAACTTGTTGACGCCGCGACGCGTCAGAGAAAGGTCGCATCTGGCGGACCGGCTCGGCGACGACGCGGAACGGCACCTGTCGGCGTGCGGATTGATCGAGGTGGTCGATGACGACCGTGTCGTCATCACCGACACGTCGACGTTCGACTACGTCGAGAAGCTTGCGGCCATCGGGCTGCCGCTGGACAAGGTGGCCGAAGCGCTGGCCCGGATGGCCGACCACCACGTCGCGAGTGTGCAGGCCCTCATCGACCTGTATCGCTCGGAAATCTGGCAGCCGTTCACCGACGCCGGTCTACCGAGCGAACGGTGGCACTCGATCGCGGACAAGACTTCTCAATTGCGTCCGCTGGCAATCGGTCTCGGTATCCAGGCCTTCCGTCGGGCAATCGACGAAGTGGTGGGCAAGGTGGCCGCCGAGGAGGCCGCCAGGCTGGACCGTCAGAGCCCGTCGTAGACCTTCTTGTAGTACGACGACAGGAACCTCGGGCCGATGAGCCGCATCATCGTCACGCCGACGAGTCCGGTGAGATTCTTCGACGTCTGCTCCCACACCGCGTGCACGGAGCTGCCACCTTCGGCTGTCGGCGTCGCCGTCAAGGTCATGAAGCCGCCAGCCTGCATCGCGTCGCTTTCGGTAATCGTCAGCGTCACGGAGCCGGGAGTGGACCAGTCGTAATGCCAGGTGGCCCACAGTTTGGGGAAGTCCTGGCCCTCGCGGATGTCGGCCTCGGTCTCGCCGAGCTGGTACACCTCGAATGCCTTGACCGACGACGCAGGCCAGCGGTGCGGGCGGTTGGGGGAGAAGTCGGTCATCAGCTCGACGACCTGCTCCGGCGTCGCCGTCGTCTCGAAGTCGAATTCGAACTTGGTGCGCACGGGAAGAACGTATCAGCGCTGCCACCCCGCGTGGCAAGCTCGCGACATGACCACACCGATGCCGCCGATCGTGTCACGTTCCGAATGGCAGAAGGCGCGCGCTGACTTGCTGGTTCGCGAGAAGGAGCTCATTCGGTTGAAGGACTCGGTGAGCGCCGCGCGCCGACGCCTACCGATGGTGGAGATCACCGAGGCCTACGCCTTCGACACCGAGAATGGGCCCGCCCCGCTGTTGGATCTGTTCGACGGACGCAGGCAGCTGATTGCGCAGCACTTCATGTTCGGCCCGGATTGGGCGCAGGGCTGTGACGGCTGTTCTCTGATGGCCGATCACATCGGTCCGCTGTCTCATCTGCACGCGAAAGACACGTCGTTCGTGTTGGTTTCGCGTGCACCGCTACCCAAGCTGCTGGCGTTCCGGCAGCGCATGGGCTGGAAGCTGCCCTGGGTGTCGTCGGCGCGGTCGACGTTCAATGAGGACTTCGGCGTAACGGTCGACGGTGAGGAGATTCACTCGGTCATCGTGTTCCTGCGCGACGGTGATCGCGTGTTCCACACCTGGCAGACGTTCAACCGCGGCGAAGAGCCGTTCATGGTGGTGTTCGACCTGCTCGACCTCACCCCGTACGGGCGCCAGGAAACGTGGGAGGACTCACCGGAAGGCTGGCCGCAGCAGCCGCCGTATGAGTGGATGCGACTGGCCGACTCCTATTGAGCGGCACGGGCTTTGCCGCTGACGGTCAGCTCTCGATGGACGTCAGCGGCGCTTCGGACTTACCACGAATCGCGACAAGCCCGCCGCCGATCACCAGCGCCATGCCCACGACGACGAACAGGGTCGGCGGATGATGCCAGACGACCCAGTCGATCAACGCCGTGAAGACGATCGTCGTGTATATGAACGGACCGAGCTTGACCGACGACGCGTAGCGGTATGCGAGCACGATCAAGACCTGTGCGAACAGTTGCGCAAATCCGATGCCGAGCAAGTAGATCCAGGCCCGTGCCGGGACCGAATGCCACTGGATCGCCGCGAGGGGATGGCCATCACGGTGGACAACAGGAAGTAGTAGAGCAGAATTCGCGGCATCGGCTCGGTCGCGCCCAACCAACGCACGGACATCAGCGCGACCGCGAGGAGAAGCGCGGCCGCCAGCGCGAACAGCGTGCCGACGTTGAAGCGGTGGTGGTGAGGTTGCAGAACGAGAACCACGCCCACAAAGCCGAGGGCGGCGCCGAACCAGGTTGCCCTCGATGACTTCTCCCGCGTTATCAACCACGCGATCACCGGCATCCATAGTGGAGCGCTGAAGCTCAGCAGGATCGCGTTGGTCAACGGCATCATCGTGATCGCGACGAATAGGGCGTACCAACAGGCGGTTCCGCTTGCGGCCCGCAGGATATGGAGGCCGAGCTTCTCTGTTCGCAGCGGCTCCCAGCCGCCGCGGAACGCGATCGGGGCGATGAACAGGAAGGCGATCAGGTTCTGAAAGAGCACGACGACCCCGGTCGACGTCAGTTGGCCTGCTACTTTTCCCAGCGCGCTCATGACCGCGACGCAGAGGAACGACGCCGTCGTCAGGGCCGCGCCGAAGACCATATGCTCAGGTTTGTGACCGGCGTCGGTGCGGAGCATGGGCGCCTCCCGCAATTGAGGGGAACGACGGCGGAGGCGTTGCGCTGTCTGCTTCTATCGCGGTACGGCGTCATCGTAGCTATCAGCACAACCCGATACACGAGGATCGCCAAATTTATTGACGCATCCGAAATTGGCCTGATAGTGCTGGGGTGACTTCTGCTGAACGCCCGTTACGCGTAGGGATCAGTGATCTCGCGCAGCAAACTGAGCGCTTCGCGCAGCTGACGCATCCGTCGCTCCCCGAGGTGGGCGGTCCATTGTGCGTCGATCCTGGCCTCCTCGGCACGCGAGATCTTGATGACCTCGCGACCTTTTTCGGTGAAGCGGACCAGGCGGCCACGGCCGTCGGTCGGATCGATTGTGCGCTCCACATAGCCGCGTCGTTCCATCTGATCCACCAGGTGCGTTGCGGTCTGCTTCGAAATCTGTGCCTGCTCGGCGAGCTCGGTGAGCCGGGTGCCGTCGGGCGCTATGCGCGCCGCGATACGGGCCTGGGAAAGCGTGAGGTCGTGATAGCCGCCGCGACGGTGGATACGGACCGCACGCGTGTCGATTACTACTTCGACCCGGTATGCCCATATGCCTGGATCGCCTCGCGTTGGCTGATGGAGGTGGAACGGCAACGCGCTAAGGACTTTGAGTGATTCGGCCAGACAGTCGTTGCCCACGGATGACTCCTCGGAATCGCCACACGGCTGATTGGGCTGTCCATCGAAGGATGGTGACAAGCGCTGCCGACACTCTAGCGGTTCGCGCCGGTCATCGTCCTGGCTAACGGGCGCGGACGGTGGGACGATAAGCGTATTGGAAAACAGTCGTGAGCGCCTTTGCCGTTATCGCATTTTGGGGAGCAAGCCGCCTTCCTTGGTAGCGGCGGGGCCAGCCAAGAGGAGTTCACAATGAAACTGAAGAAGATCGCAGCCGGAGCGGCTGTCGCGGGGGCGCTGGGATTCGCGTCTGTTGGAGTGGGCGCCGGCCAGGCGCAAGCAGACGACTGGTGCTGGTGGGGGTGGTGCGGTCCGCCGCAAGGACATTGGGTCCCGTCTCCAGGGCACATCGGCCAGATACCGTTCGTGCCACCGCCCGGACACTGGGATAAGCCCGGGAAGTGGTGGAAGTAGTCACCCGAAGCAATGGCTGCCTCGCGCTACAGCGAGGCGACCATCGGCGTCTCCGCGCGGAGGCGTTCCGCATCCAGGCCTGGTGGCGCACCGAACAGACGCCGGTATTCGCGATTGAACTGCGACGGGCTGTCATAGCCGACGAGGTGGCCTACGCCCGCGACGTCTCCGGGACGGGCGACCACCAGTGAGCGAGCGTGATGCAGACGAATGCGCTTCTGAAACTGCAAGGGGCTCATGGCCGTTACCGCGCGGAAGTGCCGATGAAACGCCGATGCGCATCGGCTCGGCGTAGTTGCCACGGATCCAGGCGATCGCGCGGCTGACGTGTGACAGGTCGCTGTCGGCAAGGCCGATCTGGCGCAGCGCGTCTCCCAGTGGGCCGCTGAGCACGCGCCAGAGAATCTCTTGCTCGATGAGGGGAGCGAGTACGGGTGCGTCGGCGGGACGGTCGAGCGGCCGCAACATCCGTGCGGCGGCGTCAAATCGAGGAAACCATGCGCACACTCGACGATCTGCGCTTGCGCGGTCACCCATGCCGGGGTGTTGGAGAATCGCTACTGCGAGGTTGGATCGACGTGCGGCCCGCGCCGCCGCCGTTCGGGTCGCCGGGAAGCCGTCAGAACGGTGGTGGTGGCAGCGGAATCGACGGCGGGGGTGGCAGTTGTGGTCCCGGCGGCAACGGAATCGACGGCGGTGGCGGCAGCTGGGGCAGTGGCAGCCCGAGAGGAATGGCGGGCAAGCCCAGCGACACGCCAACCGGGACGGTCACCTGGACGGGCGGCGGAATGTCGAGCGGCGGGGGTGGCGGAACGTCGAACGGGGCCGGCGGCAGATCGAGCGAGTTCAATGGCCACGGCAACCCGTTGTCGTGAACGGGCTCGGCCTGCTGCTCCTGGTCCTTCTGGTTGTCGCCGTCAGGAGTGGCCGGATCGGATGCCGCCGCCTGTTCGGCGGGCAGCGGTGGGGCGGCAGGGTCGGCGCCCGCCGAACCCGTACCGAGATGCAAGGAGCCTACGCTCACCGCGCCTGCGACTGTTGCTCCGGCGACGATGAGCCTCAAATTCAAGATCACTCCTAGAGTCGACTGACTCACAATAGGTGCAGACGAGGCGAATGTCGCTGCGAGCAGAGTGATTTCGGCGGCCGGAGTCGGCCCGCCATCGTTACCGGGGTTGTCATGAGCAACGACGGCTGACTCCGCGCAACAAAGCAGACCTCGGGTCCGTGGCACTGTGCCGTCGAGACGGCAAGTCCATCAGGATTAGCGACGAACGTCTGGGATCAATTCCTTACGCGCCGCCCACGACGGGCACGCAGCATCACCACAGATAACGCACAGCGTCCGCTCAACTCGATCGGTAATCCTCGGTCGGTGGGAGCACGATTCATATCGGTCATCGTGTCTTTCAATCTCGTCTGCGCGGTGGCCGTCGGATGCGGCGGCACGGCACCGGTCGGTTCGGGTGCCCCAGTTCGCCTGACCGCACCTATGGGCTGGAATTCCTGGAACTCGGGAATCCCGCTGAGCGAGCAGACGGTCAAGCAGACCATCGACGCGATGCTCTCGTCTGGTATGCGCGACGCCGGTTATCGGTACGTCAACCTCGACGCAGGCTGGGCGGCGCCGACCCGCGGGGCTGACGGCACGTTGCGTGCCGATCCGACCGAATTCCCCGACGGGATCGCGGCGGTGGCCTCCTATGCCCACGACCGCGGGATGCTGCTCGGTATCTACGCCAGCCCGTTCGACGAGACATGCGGCCAGGATCTGCGGATCGCTAGCAGGGGACACGAGGCCCTCGATGCGCGCACCTTCGCCGACTGGGGTGTCGACTATCTGAAGTACGATTGGTGCCGCAGCAACGCCGACCATGGTGACGAAGTGCAAGCCTTCACCGCCATGCGAAATGCACTGCGCGCCACGGGTCGCCGGATCTTCTACAGCATCAACCCCAACAGTTCCGACGATCACCTAGCCGGCGTGAAATACGACTGGTCGGGCATTGCCGACATGGCACGCACCACCACCGACCTGGTCCCCGTGTGGCGTAGTGCGCTCCCTCCGATAGACAGCTCGGATGCCTTCCTCACGGGGACCTATCTCGGTGTGCCGGATGCGTTTGCCGCCTCGCGGATCGTCGCCGGGCAACAACATCCGGGCTATTCGAACGACCCCGACATGCTTGTTGTCGGCCTGTCGTGGAGCGAGTTCTTCGTTAATCACTTAGCCGTCAACCGCGCAATCATCGCCGGCTACCAGGTGACCCCTGACCGACTCAAGAAACTCAGCGAGAAGTTCGTCCTCTCCGACCCCCAACTCGCCTGGCGCGCGACGGCCCAGCCGAGTTTGACGGAATCCGAACAGCGCGCTCACTTTTCGCTGTGGGCTATGCTCGCCGCACCGCTGATCGCCGGCAACGACGTGCGGTCGATGACTGACTCGACGCGAAACATCATGACCAACGTAGACGCTATCGATGTCGACCAGGATT
>JAVRPG010000924.1:0-7306 GCA_032162325.1 Mycobacterium sp.
AGGCGCCCTATTTGGCGCGGTGCTCTCCATTGCAATCCTCGAAGCGGTTCGACGGGCTGCAATCGTCGATGTGGGTGCCGCTACGCCCCTAATATTCCCGGCGTCAGAGGCAATAACATATGCAGCACTCGCCACGATGGCTGCGGTACTGGCAGCGGTCATCCCCGCGTGGAGAAGCACCCAGGCTGCACCATCGACGGAGCTTCGAGATGAGTAACGTTGAAAGGCGCGGGATTTGGGTACCGCCGTCGAGGACCTACCGCTGAACCCAGTTCCTCTCGGTGACCAACGCAAGCATGGGCATCAGAAGCGGTAGGTGGCGCAGCCGACCTCGACGCCTGAGCCGACGCTCACGATCAACCCGATGTCGCCCGAACTCACCAGCTTCTGCCGCCAGGCGTGCTCCAGCGCGTACGGCACGGAAGAGGAGAAAAGGTCGGCGTCGGCGACGACATCGACGAATAGCGATCTCGGGATGCCGATACGCGCGGCCAGTTCGGCGCGGTCGGCGAGGGACAGGTATGGCGGGAACACGACAGCGATCTCGGAGCGGTCCAATCCCTCCAGCTTCAATAGTTCGTCGACGGCAGAGGGGATCGTATCCAGGTAGTGGGCTGCCAGCTTCGGATCTCGGTCGATCTGCAACCAACTCCGTCCATCTCGGTGCTGGAAGTACGTTGAGAGTGCCCCGCCGTACTCAGGATGGTGGTGGAAGACGAACCGGCCGAAGCCCGCGGTGCCGCCGCTGCTACCCAGAATCACAGCCGACCCCGTCTCGCTGAGGCCATACAACGGGTGCCCGCTGTCAGGAGTGTTGTTTTCTACTTCGGAAGCCACGACCATCGCGTGTTCGGCCTTTCCCGCGCCGATCATCTGGACGCCGACATGGCACGCGTTAAGGAATCCGACCGCGCCATTGAGCACGTCGAAGGCGAGAGTCTTTGGGCCGTCCGGGGATTCGATGTCGTCATTCACCCCGAGCTCGCCGGCGACGAGAGCGGCGATGGCCGGTTCACAGATGAAGTCCTCCCGGTACACCCCGGCGTAGAGGATCAGATCGAGCGCCGCCCGGTCGAGTCCACTGTGGTTGAGACACCCCGTCGCGGCCTGCACCGCGAGGTCGACCGCACGCCGAGGCGCGGACTGGACGGCAGCGGCGGTGCCGACCCCTTCGATCCGCACCCGGGGCGTCGCCGGTGGCTCGGCTGGTCGTTGGCCGTTCGAGAGGCTGCGACCGCGGTGGTCGTCGGGCGTCCGGCGGAGGCGAGCGGGCAGGTCATCGAAGGTGTACAGCGCGGCACCCACCGTCTGCCCGGAGCCGCTGATGCCGAAAACCACGTTGTCTCCGGCCTTGATCCGGTTCCCCCG
Source organism: Mycobacterium sp. (assembly GCA_032162325.1). Taxonomy (GTDB): domain Bacteria; phylum Actinomycetota; class Actinomycetes; order Mycobacteriales; family Mycobacteriaceae; genus Mycobacterium. The sequence continues at coordinate 1,369 of JAVRPG010000924.1, forward strand.
GATCTGGTCGCTGAGCGCCACGAAGTGAGTCGTGCTGGCGGTGTTACCCCTCTCCGCCAGGTTGGAAATGATGTTGCCCGGGTGGGCGACGGTGTGTCCAAACATCCGGTTCACCGCAAAGACCGCGTCGTTGAGCGATGCTTCCGACGTCTGGTGCATGAGGATGTGATCGCAGTGCTCGGGCCGCCACCCGTGCCGCTTCATCACGGCCGCGACGTATGGCACCGAACGCTTGACCGCCGCTGCGGTTGCGGCGATCGAGTCGACGAGCATGATGGCGCCGCCGTGAGGCCCGTTGGTCGCCTTGGCCACGCATAGAGTGCTGTACCGGCCGAGCGTGGCCATATCGATGTCGTGAAAGCCGACGCGGCTGTTGGGGCCGCGCTCCAGAATCACTGCGGCGCCGGCGTCACCCAGGGTCAGGCAAGCGAGTCGCGGGTCCATCGGCCCGTCGATTTCCTTCTGCGCGCTCTCAGTGAGGTGGCTGATGTACTCGCCGCTGACCACCATGGCGCGCCGGACCACTCCGGTCTGGAGGAATGCGTCGGCCACGGCAATGCCGGTGAACATACCGGCGCATGCGTTGGAGATGTCGAACGCAAGCGCGTTTGCAAGGCCGCATCGATCCCGCAACCGTGCCGCGGTGCTTGGCTCGAACATGATCTTCTGCCCGGGCCCGTCGTATCGGGAGATATTGCAGGAGATGACCAGATCGATTTCCTCGGGCGCGTAGCTTGAGCGTGCCAGGCAGTCAGCCACCGCATGCCGGGCGAGGTCTATCGAGAACTCGCCGTGCCCGGCCACCCGCCTGCGCTTGATACCGGTCAGGCGTTCCAACGGTATGCCGATCTCGTTCACGCATCCCGCGAGGACGGTCTCGGTCGACATCACCCCGGCCGGCAGGTACGTGCCGATGCTTTCGATCACCGTGTTTCGCGTCCGCCGGCTGGTCGCGGGAAGCGGTACCGCAGGACCTAGTGTGGCGAGGTAGTCCTCCGCTGTCCCCGAGCTGATGACCTGACTGCCGTTCAAGTGTTTTGCAGGGTCCCCGAGATCTGGGGCGTCCTCCGCAGCCTGGCCGTATTCGGAGGCCAGCTCGGCGACCGTGCCGAATAAGAACACCGACTCTGGTCGCAGCGGCAGGCCAGCCGCGTTCGCTCGCACCGCGACCTCCAGGCTATGGGTCGAGCAGCCACCGAGTGCGAAAAAGTCGTCCAGAACGCCAACCCGTTCGACACCGAGCACCTCACGCCAGATCCCGGCGAGGATCTTCTCGGCGCGCGTACGAGGAGCGACGAACGTCGGCTCCTGCACCGGCGATGCTTCGTCAGCCGCCGCTAAAGCGCGGCGATCTACCTTTCCGCTCGACGTGCGAGGGAGTGCCTCGGTCACACAAAAGATGGCCGGCACCATAGCTGCGGGAAGCCACTCGAGGAGGAAGCGGCGCAGCTCAGCAGTGGTCGGCGCGGGCTCGCCCGCCGGCACGACGTGGGCGACCAGCCGGGTGTTCCCACGGCCGTCGTTCCCGGCGACCACCACGCTCTCCCGAACCCCGGGGTGTTTCTCCAGTGCACCCTCGACTTCGCGCGGCTCGATCCGGACGCCGCGGATCTCTACCTGGTCGTCGAGACGTCCCAGGAACTCGATGTTGCCGTCGGGCAGGTACCGCGCCAGGTCGCCAGTGCGGTACAGCAGCCGGCGGGAATCGTCGGCGAACGGGTCAGCGATGAATCTGGCGGCCGTCGCGTCGGGTTGGTTGAGGTAGCCGCCGCCCACGCCGACCCCGCCGATGAACAGCTCGCCCGGCACACCCACCGGCACTGGTTGGAGATAGGCGTCCAAGAGATGAACGCGGATGTTGGCTATCGGTCGCCCGATCGGGACCGGGGGGCAGGAGGCACCGCGCGTGCAGTGGAAGTAGGTGGCGGTGATCGCGGCCTCGGCGGGGCCGTACTCGTTAAACAGGTCGGCATCCAGCGTGGCGAGGAAGCGCCGCGCGAGCTCGTCCGGCAGCACCTCGCCGCCGCACGATACCCGGCGCAGCCCGACGCAGTCCGTCACCGCCGGTTCGGCAAGGAAAGAGCGCAGAATCGACGGCACGAAATGCACCACCTGGGTGATGGACTGCTCGACGATGGTCCGAACAAGGTACGCGGCGTCCTTGTGGCCCTCAGGCTGTGCGATGACAAGCCGCGCGCCGACGATCAACGGCAAGAAGATCTCCGCCACCGAGGCGTCGAAGGTCACCGGCGTATGGTGAAGCACCCGGTCGTCGCCGGTCAGCTCGTAGGTTGCCTGCATCCACAGCAGGTAGTTGCGGATTCCGGCGTGGGTGATGATCGCACCCTTGGGCGCGCCGGTGGAGCCGGAGGTGTGGATGACGTAGGCGGGGCCGGCCGACGCCGTACCGGCGACGGTGGCGACGCCGTCCTCTGCCACCGGTGTCGACTGCAGGTCGAGGCACAGCCGGTGACCGGTGAACCCCCGCACGCGTTCCAGATGTCGCTGGTGCGTGACGCAGACGGGCACACCCGGCGCGTCGGTCATCATTGCGGCAATACGGTTTGTGGGTTGCGCCGGGTCTAGCGGCATGAAGGCCCCACCCGCCTTGAGCACGCCGAGGAAGGCCACGACCAGGTCTTCTGAACGGTCGAGGAGGACAGCAACGATGCTGTCCGGTCCCACACCGAGGCGCTGCAGCCGATGTGCCAGCGCATCCGCCCGCCGGTCGAGCTCCGCGTACGTCATCTCACGGTTGTCAAACCATACGGCGATCGCGTCCGGGCTGCGTCGAGCCGTTGCCGCCACCATCTCATGCAGGCAGTCGGGGGCGTCGTAACGGACCTGGGTCTCGTTCCATGCCGCCTGTTCACGACACTCCGTTTCGGTGAGGAGCGGCAGCTCCGACAAGCGTCTGTCGGGATCGGCGACGATGCCGCCGAGCAACGTCGCGAAGTGCCCGGCCATCCGCTCGATCGTGGCGTCATCGAAGAGGTCCGTGTTGTACTGCAGCGCGCAAGTGAACTCACCGTCCGTATCGGCCACCTGCATCATTAAGTCAAGGGGCGCACCGCCCTGGCCGACGTGGATGGTCTTCAGGTCAAGGGCCGCCCGGTCTGCGGCCACGCCCGTACCGCCCGGGCCGTCCTTGAAGCGGCGCGGCTGTTCCCAGGCGAACGAGACCTGGAAGAGCGGTGTATGGCTCAGGTCACGGGCCGGCCGGAGCCGCTCGACGAGCAACGTGAAGGGGTAGTCCTGGTGCGCAAGTGCACCCAGAACCGTCGCCTTGACGCGGCCCAGCAACGACGTGAACGTCGGGTCGCCGTGCAGGTCGGCGCGGAGAACCACCGGGTTGGCAATGTAGCCAACCAGACCCTCCAGCCCCGGCCGATCACGGCACCCGAACGGTGAGCCGATGAGGAGGTCTTCCTGGCCGCTGTAACGGTGCAGCAACGTGGCGTACGCCGCGAGGAGCGTCATGTACGGCGTCGCGCCGGCGCACCGGCCCACCTCCTTGACCCCGGTAGCCAGCCGACCGTCGAGCGTGAAGCGATGCACGGCGCCGCGGTACGTCTGAGCCGCCCCTCGTGGCCGGTCGAGGGGCAACCGCAGGTTCGGGATTTCGCCGGCTAACTGCCGCCGCCAGTAACGCCAGAGGCGTTCCCCCTCGACACCCGCGAGCATTTGGGTCTGCCAGTCCACGTAGTCGACATAGCGCTCTGGGCAGGGCGGGGGCGGGTCTGAACCGTGTTCTGCGGCGTAAAGCAGGCGGAGTTCGTCGAGAATGACGTCAATAGACCAGAAGTCGACGGCCATGTGATGCAACACCAACAGCAGGACATGCTCGTGGGGTGTGCGCCGTAGCAAAGTCATCCGGAGCACCGGGCCGGTTTGCAGGTGGAACGGACGATTAGATTCCCGACGTAGCCATTCGTCGAGCAGAAGCTCGTCGGGGCCTATGTCGTGGCGGGCGATGCGCAGCGGCCACTGTGGATGGACAAGTTGAACCGGCCGGCCGTCGCGTGTGGCGTATGTAGTGCGTAGTATCGCGTGCCGTTCGACAAGCGCCTGTGCGGCGCGTTCCAGCGCAGGCACATCCAGGTCTCCGCTGATCCGCCCGGCATAGGTGATGGTGTAGGCGGGGCTGGCCGGCGCGAGCTTATGTAGGAACCACAGGGACCGTTGTCCGTACGACAACGGATGCACCGCCGCCGAAACCTCCGCCTGCTCCATGAGCAGGCGGGAGAGCAGCACGCGTTTCTCCTCGGCGGAGAGACCGGAGGTATTGATAGACCTATCCATCGCCTTCACCCTCTCGAGTGGCCAGGACCTCGCGAAGCAGCTGATCGACGGCGTCGTCGGAAACCTCCGGCACCTGGGTGAGCAGGTCGATCCAACGTGACGAAGCGACAGCGGTCGCTTCCTGCGCCGGCGCCCCGTTAGGCCGCGTCGCGCGCGTGCCGGCTGCCGCGGCTGGATCGGGGCCGGCCGGACCTACGTTGGAAAGGCGGTCGCCAAGCCGGCCGGCGAGCTTTGTAATGCTTGGTCCATCCAGCAGCTCGACGACCGGCACGACGATGCCCAAATCTCGCTCAATCTGGGTACGCAGCTCCGTCGCGACCAGCGAGTCGACGCCGAGCTGGTCAAGGGGCAGCTCGATGTCCAGCCGCGACGGTGCCAAACTGAGTTTGCTGGCTGCCTGATCGCGCAGGTACGACTCGAGCAGCCGCCGGCGCTCAGCGGGGGCCGCGCGGCGCAGCGCGTCGTCGAGGGAGCCTGTCGCCTGCTGACCGCCCCACGGTTCCGGACAGAGGTCCGCAAGTAGGGGCGGGTTCATACCCGGGCGTAATCCGGCGCGCCACTGCGCCCAATCGATGGAGAGGACCGCGACCTGGGTGGCGGACACCTGAAGCAGGTGCGACAGCGCTCGGAGGCCGTCAGCCGCTGGCATGGCCTCAACGCCGTGCTCGCTGAGGTAATGGTGCTCCTTGAGCCGGGCGGCGAAACCAACCTCCGCCCACGGTCCCCAGTTGATGCTCAGCGCCGGCCGGCCCTCCGCGCGCCGATGCCACGCCAAGGCGTCGAGGAACGCGTTCGCCGCCGCGTAGTGCGCCTGACCTGGCGAGCCCAGCACCGACGCGGCCGACGAGAAGAGCACGAAGAAGTCCAGCGCCGCGTCTCGGGTCAGCGCGTGCAAATTCCAGGCGCCCTCGACCTTGGGCGCCATGACGTCCCGCAGGCGTCGCTCGTCGAGGCGCGCAAGGATGCCATCGTCGAGGATCCCCGCCGCGTGCACGACCCCACGCAGCGGCGGCATGGACGCGCGGACCGACTCGAGGACCTCCGCGACTTGGTCCGCCCTGGTGACATCCCCGCGCGCGACAGTCAGCTCAGTGCCAGTCGCTCGCAATGCGTCGAGCGTCACCTGCGCCGACTTCGAGGCGGGGCCACGCCCCATGAGCACCAGATGCCGGGCGCCCTGCTCAACCATCCACGTGGCGACTGCACGGCCAAGCCCGCCGAGCCCGCCGGTGATGAGATACGTGGCCTCGGCGTCGAACCCGAACGGGAGCTTTGTGCTTTGGACAGCTGCTGGCACCCGCTCGTCCACCGACACGACGACCTTGCCGATTTGTTTGCCCTGTGCCAGGCACCGAACGGCCGCGGCGGTCTCGGCAACGGGGAACGCACGCACGGGCGGGGGCGACAATGCGCCCTCCTCGACGCACGCCACGATCCGGCGTAAGAGGGCACCGACATAATCCGGGCGATCTATGACCAGCTGCGCCAGATCGATGACCATATACGACGCGTTTTGCCGCAGCTGCCACAGGCGTAGACGGCCATGCCCGTAGATGTCGCGCTTCCCGATCTCCACGAAGCGGCCATACGGCCTCAGGGCCGTTATACCCTTGGCGATCGCCTCGCCCGTCAACGA
>JAVRPG010000925.1:0-3339 GCA_032162325.1 Mycobacterium sp.
TGGCTGGTGGAGGAGATGGAACAGCGCTACCAGGACATGCAGGCGTCCCGGGTCCGGCACATCGACGATTTCAACAAGAAGGTGAAGTCGGGGGAGATCACCGCACCGCTGGGCAGCCAGCGCGAGTACCGCCCGTATCCGTATGTGGTGGCGATCGTTGACGAGTTGGCCGACCTGATGATGACGGCGCCGCGCGACGTCGAGGACGCGGTCGTTCGGATCACCCAGAAGGCCCGCGCCGCGGGCATCCACCTCGTGCTGGCCACGCAGCGGCCGTCGGTCGACGTCGTCACCGGCCTGATCAAGACGAACGTGCCGTCCCGACTGGCGTTCGCCACCTCGTCGCTCACCGACAGCCGTGTGATCCTGGATCAGCAGGGCGCCGAGAAGCTGATCGGCATGGGAGACGGGCTGTTCATCCCGATGGGGGCGAACAAGGCGCTGCGGCTGCAGGGCGCATACATCACCGATGACGAAATCCACGCCGTCGTGCAGGCATGCAAGGACCAGGCGGCGCCCGAGTACACCGAGGGTGTCACCAACGCCAAGACCAACAGCGAGCGCACCGATGTCGATCCGGACATCGGCGACGACATGGACGTCTTCCTGCAGGCGGTCGAACTCGTGGTTTCCAGCCAGTTCGGCTCGACGTCGATGTTGCAGCGCAAGCTGCGGGTGGGCTTCGCCAAGGCTGGCCGGCTGATGGACCTGATGGAGACCCGCGGCATCGTCGGCCCCAGCGAGGGCTCGAAGGCGCGCGAGGTGCTGGTCAAGCCCGACGAGCTGGCGGGGACGCTGGCACTCATTCGGGGTGGCTCCGATGCCACCGGTGAGGACCTAAGCGACTAGCCGATCCCGACGCCGACGCCGCCTCTGATGCCGACCCTGACGTCCGGTGGCGGCGGGAGCAGCGGCGGCTGGATGGGTCCGACGCACTGATTGTTGATCACGCCGGTGCAGAGCCCTCCGCTCGGGCAGTCCGTCAGGACGATCGGACCGCTATCGCATTGCGGCGGGTCGGCGTTCGAAGGCGCGGACCCGACGAGACCCGCGGCGGCGACACAAGCCATAGCGCATGCCCCGACCAGGATCCGGCGGATCACGTTTACAACGGTACGCCTCAGAGCGTCAACAGCATTCGGGTATTGCCGAGGATATTTGGCTTGACGTAGGACAGGTCGAGAAACTCCGCGACACCGGTGTCGTAGGAACGGCACATCTCCTCGTACACCTCGGCGGTAACCGGCGTTCCCTCGATCTCCTCGAAGCCGTGCCTGCTGAAGAACTCGACTTCGAACGTAAGCACGAAGATCCGCTCGAGATGCAGGTCCCTGGCCACATCCAGCAACCGCTCCACGATAGCGTTTCCGACACCTTGGCCCCTGACCTTCGGATGCACCGCCACCGTGCGCACCTCGCCGAGGTCCGACCACAACACGTGCAACGCGCCGCAACCGATCAGTTCACCGTCGAGTTCTGCGATCCAGAACTCCTGGACCGCCTCGTAGAGCGTAACCAGGTTCTTCTCGAGCAAGATCTTGCCGGAGTAGACGTCGACGAGCGCTTTGAGCGCCGGGACATCGGACGTGCGGGCACGCCGGACGACAAGCCGCTCGGACGCTCCGCTCACAGGTGGAGGGTAGCGGCTCCCGTTTCTTAGGCCGGCAACCGGATATTCTGTTGCGGTGTCGGGCCAACCCCATATCGAGCCGGTGGTTCCGCGCGCCCGTGTGGCGAACATCGCGAACGTGCTCACCGGCGTGCGTCTGGTGTTGGTTCCTGTGTTCCTCGTCGTGCTGTTCGTCGGCGACGGCCATGAAACATCTTGGCGGATAGCCGCATTCATCGTCTTCGCGGTTGCCGTGATCACCGACCGGTTTGACGGCGCACTGGCCCGCAGTTACGGCATGGTGACCGAGTTCGGCACGATGGCCGATCCGATCGCGGACAAGGCGCTCATCGGCTCGGCGCTGATCGGGTTGTCGATACTGGGCGATCTGCCGTGGTGGGTGACGGTGGTGATCATGGCGCGTGAGATCGGCGTCACCGTCTTGCGATTCGTCGTGTTGCGCCACGGTGTCATCCCGGCCAGCCGCGGAGGCAAGCTGAAAACGCTCGTCCAGGCCGTCGCCATCGGCCTGTTCGTGCTGCCCCTTTCGGGGCCCTGGCTGACGGGCGCATGGGTGGTGATGTGGGCCGCCGTGGTGCTGACGGTGCTCACCGGCGCGGATTACGTCGTCTCTGCAATCAGGGATTCGCGTGGACGACCCGCTGGTCACTGACGACGCCCGCGCACTCATCGCCGACCTGACCGTGCGCAGGCAGAGTGTCGCGACCGCCGAATCACTGACGGCGGGCCTGCTGGCCGCCACCCTGGCCGGGGTGACCGGCGCCAGCGTGGTGCTGCGGGGCGGCCTGGTCACCTACGTCGAGGACACCAAGATCGCTTTGGCCGGAGTGGCGCCGCAGCTGCTCGACGCGGTCGGCCCCGTCGCGGGCCCCACTGCGCGCGCCATGGCCGTCGGCGCCAGGCAGCGCTGCGCCGCGACCTGGGGCATCGGCCTGACCGGGGTGGCCGGGCCCGAGCCGCACGGCGGCCATCCGGTGGGGACGGTGTTTCTGGGCCTGGCAGGCCCCGTTGACACCGAGGTCGTCGAGCTGGCGCTGTCCGGTTCACGCTGGGACATCCGGGTCGCGGCGGTGCACGAGGCCATCGCCAGGCTGCGGGCGCTCGTCGAACACCAGTGATCTGCGCCATCCGGGAACCAACCCGGCGCCGCGCAGCGTTGGCCTAGTAATCAAGCCCGGTGAAGAAGGGAGCACACCGATGAGCGCTTGCGTGAAGAGCAGACGATCATGACGGCATTGCTGCGCGAGGTGATCGGCGACGTGCTGCGTCGTGCCCGCACCGGGCAGGGCCGCACCCTGCGTGAGGTGTCCGACTCCGCCCGGGTCAGTCTCGGCTATCTGTCGGAGGTGGAGCGCGGTCGCAAGGAGGCCTCGAGCGAGCTGCTCAGCGCCATCTGCGGTGCGCTGGACGTCCCGATGTCCCGAGTGCTCTCCGACGCAGGCGACCAGATGGCCGGCCAGGAAAGCGCGGAGTTCGCCCGCGCGGGCGCGGCCACTATCGACGTCGCCACCAAGGTCGTCATTCCGCAGGTCGTCTCGATGGCTGTGGCCTGAGTCGGTTCTGGGTGTGGTGATCGCCGCTGACCCGATAGATTGGGCAGCACGGTAAGTCCGGACGTGCAGAACAAAGACACAGACACGAAGGCGGAGTGAACTCATGGCCAATCCGTTCGTCAAGGCGTGGCGCTACCTGATGGCGCTGTTCAGCTC
>JAVRPG010000926.1:0-5834 GCA_032162325.1 Mycobacterium sp.
CGGTCAGCAGGATCGACGGTGGGTACGAAGGAGCGGTGATGAACACCTGATCCATGTGCTTGGTCGCACCCCCGGCCGACACGCCGAGCCGGATGCCGAGCCCGTCGTCGTAGGTGTTGCCGAGCACGAACGGTTTTTCGGCGAGCTTCGGGGTGTATTCGGCGACCATCTCGGGGTTCATCACGAAACCACCCGCGGCGATCACCACTGCCTTGGCCCGGATCGCGCCGGTGTCGTTGAAGTGCTTCCACGCCGCGCCGACCGCTGCTCCGCCGTCGAGGATCAGTGCCGTGGCGCCGGTCTCATAGCGGATCTCCACACCGAGTTCCTCCGCGCGCTTGAGCAGCAGGTCGATCACCATGCTGGCCCCGCCGGTGTCGCCGGGCACCGGCACCTTGTGCCCTCGCGGCGCAGGCACTGCCTGGTCCTTGAACGGCCATACCTTCTCGTTGCCCGTGAACATCAAGCCTTCGGTGTTGGGTTGAATCACCGCCTTCCCGGGGAAGTAGCTGCGTTCGAACCGAAAGCCCAGCGCCTCAAGCCAATTGAAGTGCTCGACGCTGCCGTCACAATAGGCGCGGATCTTCTCATGGTCGGGCTCCTGCGAGACCGCGACCAGGTATTTGTACATCTCGTCGGCGCTGTCGGTGTGGCCGGTGGCCTGCTGCACGGCAGTGCCCCCGCCGAGGTAGAAGTGCCCGCCCGCCATCGACGTGGTGCCGCCCGCCGCCGCGGCGCGCTCCAGCACCAATACCCGGGCGCCGGCCGCGGCGGCACTCACGGCCGCACACCCGCCCGCGATACCGAAACCGACGACCACGACGTCGAACTCGTCGGACCAGTCCGCCACGTCGTCGGCGTTGATGGTCTCCGGGATCTCGGTACTCACCCTTGCTCCTGTTTCACGTAGTCGAAGAACGCCCGGATCTCGGGCGGGATGTGCGCGATCTCGATGTAGGGCACGCCGGCAGCCTCGGCCGAGACATACGCGAACCGCATCCCGCCGGGCATGACTCCCTGCTGGACGACGGGCGCGCCGTGGCGTTCGGCGTCGACGAGCGCGGCGTCGAACGCATCGGTGTCGGCCGCCTCGACACAGATGTGATGCAGGCCGGCCCCTGCACGGTCTAGAAATTCGGTGTAGATGCTCTCGCCCGAGACCGGCGCGATGAGCTCGAGTTGGGTGTCGCCGGCGTAGCTCAGTGAGATGTCGGCGACGAAGTCGGCGGGCCGACCGCGGAAGGTGCACGTGTCCGGAGCGAAATGGACGCCGGGCATGCGGACCCACTTCTTGGCGCCCAACAACGTGGTCAGCGCCATTTCGGTGGCATCGAGGTCGCGCGTCACCCACGCAATCTGGACAGGTGTCTGGTCAAGCATCGCCTTGAGAATATCCCCGCAATGCCCGCCTGGCTAGAACGTGTTCTAGTTTTCAGGCCTCGCCCAGGTACGCCTTAAGGCATCGATCCGCCAATGCACGCGCCGCCGCGGGATCCACTCCGAGCGCGACGTTCGCGCCGTACCACTCCTCGCCGGACAGCGTCAGGAAGCGACGACCGTCCTCGGTGCCCGTCCACTGCTGCCCGAACGACGGGTCGATGGATTCGCCTGTGGCCAGGTGGATGGCCAGCCCGAGCACCATGGAATCCCAGCCCATGCCGACAGCGCCAGGGCCGAACTCGCGCCAGATCTCGTCGTCCACGTCGGTGGTGTGCTCGAGTACCAAACGTGCCCGGTCTGGGCCCTCGCTGCTGATGCTGACGTCGATCCAGCTGACGTTGCCGCCGTACTCCCAAGTGGCGGTGAAGCTCCTCGGCGGGTCGCACGTCAGGATGGTTCCATTGGCCTGGCCCTCCAACTGATAGGAGCCGCCGACCTTCAAATCGCCGGAAATCGGCAGGAACCACCGCGGAATGCGCTCGATAGTGGTGACCGCATCCCAGAGGTCTGCCGGGTCGGTGTCGTAGGACTGGCTGAGCGTGACGACGTGCGCCTGTCCGGTGTCGATCGTGCGGGTCCCGACGTTGCGCTTCACCGCGTTGATCTGACGGTCGACGTCAATATCAATCATGTTGCCTTCCTTCGTCGTTGTCATTTCCCCCGCGCGATCTCGGTGCTCCGCGCGTCAAGGTGCGGTGTCCAGAAGCGGCGGAACGCGTCGAGCCACTCGTCGACATCGCGCAATGCCCCACCGTTCACCGCGTACAACCGTCGCTGACCGTCCGGCCGAACCGACGCAAATCCGTTGTCGCGCAGCACCTTCAAGTGCTGGGACACGGCGGGCTGGGTGATGGCGAACTCGTCCTGGATGCTGGCGCCGATGGCCCCCGCAGTCATCTCGCCGCCGACGAGAAGTTCGAGAATGCGGCGCCGCACCGGATCCCCCAGGACGTCGAACGCGTGCACCACCCCAAACTAAAGCCGACACTTATATAAGTCAAGGCTAAATTATCGATCGTCCCACTGCGGCGGCGCGGCCCCCCTGCCGAAGCCCCAGGTGGACTGCCCCAACCTCGGCTTGGGCTGGGCGCTCACCGGCGGCCGGCGAAACTGCGCTTCCAGGACCGGCTCTGGATCGGCGCCTTCGAACAGCGCCAGGCACGGCGCGGCGAACTCGCACACCGAACAGTGCGCCGCGGGGCTCGGATAGATCGCGGGCTCGGATGCCATGTCGAGCGCTTCGACGGCCAGCTGCCTACCCACCGCCGCGATCTCCTGCCGGGTGCGACGGATGCGGGTGCGGCGCATCGGCCCCGCGTTGCGCTGGTCGACCCGTCGCGCGACGTCGACCCGCGACGCCAGCGCCGAGACCCGCTGATGTTGCGGAATCGACCGGCCTCCGCCGCTGGGCTCATGCTGGGCAACCGCCTGCCGTTCGTGTCCTTCTGCGGCCGCGGTCGCGGGTAGGTCGAGCGGGGCGTCGATGCGCACCTCGTTGTGAATCGTGCCGGCGATCTCCATGCCCATGTAGTCCTGCTCCCAGGCCCAGCACGCCGCGATCGCCTCCTCGTCGCGCACCAGCGTGTCCGGGTCCTGCCAGTCATCGACGATCTGGTGGCGCACGACCCAGTACTCGTCGGTGGCGTCCACCGCCAGCAGGTCCACCCTGCACGCGTAGACCACCCCGGATCCGTTGGGGGTCAGCAGCCCCCGTTCGGTCTCCTCCGGATGGGTGATCAGGCCCGCCACATCGTGATCGATCTTGACAGGGGCGAAGTCGTCGATCGTGCTCGCCCATGCGTCGTAACAGTCCAGCAGGGCCGTGGCGGCCTCGATGAGAGTGCCAGCGCCCGCGTCGTTCAGTGACCGCTCGACCGCCTTGTGCACCAACGACTGCCTGAGGTCGTGCTGCCAGTCCCAGGTGCCCGGGTAGTAGTAGACCGCGAGGGCGTCCTTGAGTGCGACGGGCAGTGCGGGTCCAGCAGCGTCGACGGGCTCGAGCCCACGGCGATTGGGTGACGCGAAATCCCATTGCCTGCGACAGCGTTTGAACCTCGCGCGTTGCTCAGGGTCGATGCGGAAATACACGATGCCGGCCGTCAGTGCGAATGCGGCCAAGGTTCGTCGAGTGGCCATCGACACCGTTCGGCGCGGTTGGCCATCGACTCGAGTTCGGCCAGCAGATCGTCGAAGAACGCGCGCGTCCGCGTCTGATCCTCGGGCCAGGTCGCGGAGAAGCACATCCACACGTCCGGGTCGTCCGACGGCGTCTCGGTGACGACGGCGTCAAGGGGCACGATCCGCCAGCTGTAGGAATCTCCCCGGCGCTCGAGGTACACCGTGTCATCACGATCGGGGCGTGCAGCCACGATCGAGGCGAACAGTTCTTGGCGGTTCATCGGTGCCTCGCCAATCCAGGATAGTTCTTGCGCCGAGGCAAGCGTCGACCTGTATTGAACCGGTTGGTTAAATAACCGAAAGGTTCAATAATGTCGGAGGACGCGTTGAGCCAGGTCTTCGGCGCGCTCGCCGACCCGACCCGGCGGGCCATCCTCGCCCGGCTGGATAAGGGCGAGGCGTCGGTGACGGAACTGGCGGCGCCGTTCGACATGAGCATGCCTGCCATTTCAAAGCACCTGAAGGTGCTCGAGCGGGCAGGGCTGATCACCCGTGGGCGCGAGGCGCAGTGGCGGCCGTGCCGGCTCCAGCCGGCCGCGTTCAAGGATGCCACCGATTGGCTCGAGCGCTACCGCCAGTACTGGGACACCAGCCTCGACCGGCACGACGTGCACCTGAAGAACATCCAGAAAGGAAGCCGAAAATGACTGCACCGCAACGAGAATTCACCCTGGTACGCGACTTCGACGCGCCCCGCGATCTGGTCTACCGAGTGTGGACGGAGCCCAAGCACATGAGTCAATGGCTGCTGAACACACCGCAGGAGACCACCTCGCAGGACCTGCGCGTCGGTGGCATGTGGCGGTGGACGATGGTCAACGACGAGACGGTACCCGCTACCCCACCGTCGCCGAGTTCCGCGAGATCGTCGAGCCCGAACGGCTGGTGTTCACCTGGGGTGACGGGGACAACCGGACCGCGGTGATCACGGTGACGTTCGACGAGCACGGCGCCGGCACCCGGCTGACCCTGCACCTCGTCGGGCCCGCGGAGTTCATCACCGACGAAAGCGGCGTGGAAAAGGGTTGGAGCGAGCTCCTGGACAGCCTGGAGCGGTTCCTCTCGCGGCGGGTCACTCGCTGAGCATGTCGATCAGCAGCCGGACCTGGGTGTCGAATACGGCCCCAGGTTCGGTCAGCGTGTCCGCGCCGTACTGACCGAACACCTCCAGGCTGATCGCACCCACCAGTCCCGCCCACAGCAGAAAGCATTTGGCGACCGCGGCGTCATCGCCGGCGAACTCGAACTCCTCACGCACCCGGTCGAAGTCCAACGACAACGGCTGCGCCGCAGCAACATTGGACTGAGGTATGTCGCCCGCTGCGATGCCGGCCCCGATCGCGCCGAACAACGCACCGACCACCCGGGTGCCCGGCCCGACCGTGTGCTCCCGCGGCGCGTGGTAACCGGGCACCGGGCTGCCGTACAGCAGCGCCCAGCGGGCGGGCTGATCGATCGCCCACCCGCGGGCCGCGCGCGCCATTGCGAGCAGCCGGTCGCGCCAGGATCCGGCCGTCGCACCGGCGCGGTCGACGGCGTCGGCCAGCTCCGAATAGGCGTCGACGAGGAGAAGGGTCAGCAGATCGTCGCGGCTGGAAACATAGCGGTACACCGCGGACGACACCATGCCCAGGTCGCGCGCGATGGCCCGCAGCGACAGCCCGGCCGCACCCTCGGTAACCAGGTGGCGCCGACCGAGCTCGATGATCTGCGTCTCGATCTTCTCGCGGGTTTCCTGCCGCTTGCCCATGGGGCCAGTGTGACACAAAACGAGATCACTGCTCTTGAATCTTCCGGGCCGGCGTGGCAGCCTGATCGGAGAGCACTGCTCTCGAATCTGTCATCCGATGAAAGGAACCCCCGATGACCGTCCGCTACGACGAACCCAAGTTGGCCGCCCGCGCAGGCAACGAGCTGATCCGCTGGCTGGCCGAGGCCGGAATCAGCATCGCCGGAACACGCGCCCTGCGGGTCCGCGGCCGCAAGACCGGCAAGCGCCGGGGCGTGGTGATCAACATGCTCACCGTCGACGGTCGCGACTACGTTGTGTCGCCGCGCGGCAACACGCAGTGGGCGCGCAACGCGCGCGCAGCGGGGGCCGTCGAGATGGGTCCGCGGTGGCGCAGCCGTGAGGTGCGCATTGCCGAGGTGGCCGACGACGCGAAGCCGCAACTGTTGAAGCGCTACCTCGATCGGTGGTACTGGGAGGTCAAGGG
>JAVRPG010000927.1:0-2827 GCA_032162325.1 Mycobacterium sp.
ACAGGTCGGGGTCGCGGGCCGCTGGGTCGGCGTGGGCGGCGGCGCGCTCGGGCAGGGTGTCGGTGGGCACGGGGCGACGTGAGCGGGCGCGTCCGACGTCGACGGCGCGGCGGTGAGCGATCGTGACCAGCCAGGCCTCGACGTTGGCGTCGGCGGGCAGCTCCGGGTAGGCGCGCAGGGCCGACAGGAACGTCTCGGACCAGGCGTCCTCGGCGTCGATGGGGCCGACGACGGCGCGGCAGACCCGCAGCACCGTCGTGCCGTGCTCGGCCACCACGTCTTCGAACGGTCGCACCTTCACAGTCTGAAGACGCTGCGGCTGCGGTGGATGTGAGATCAGCCTTTGGAGATTGATTCGAGTGCGGCGACCAGTTCGCGCTCGAAGCGGTCCTTGTCGACACCCAGCTGGTGCAGCGTGCCGTCGTCCTCGGCTTCATACAGCGCCAGCAGGAGGTGCTCGGTGCCGATGTAGTTGTGGCCCAGCCGAAGTGCTTGGCGGAACGTCAGTTCCAGCGCCTTCTTGGCCTGCCCGTTGAAAGGAATCAGCACGGGCACGTCGTCGACGCGCTCGGGCAGCGTGATGGCCTTGCCTACCGCATCGGCATCGATGCCCTGGCCGGCAAGCAGTTTGGCTGCGAGCCCGTTCGGGTCCGTGAACAGGGCGAGAAGCAGGTGGGCGGGCTGAATCTCGGCATTGCCGGCGTCGTGGGCCTTGTTCTGCGCCTCCACAACGACATTGCGGGCGCGCGGGGTGAATCGGCTGAAGCCCGCGTTCGGGTCGAGCGCCGTTGCTGCAGCGGCGGTGGGGGCCTTGGGCACGAACCGCTTCTGCGCCGCCTGCTTGGTGACGCCCATGCACTTGCCGATGTCGGTCCACGATGCCCCGGACTTGCGCGCCTGATCGACGAAATGCCCGATGAGGTGGTCGGCGAGCTCGCCCAATGATTCGGCGGCCAGCACCGCGTCGGTCAGTTGTTCCAGGGGTTCGGTGTGCACCTCATTGATGACGTCGATGAGGTCGTCGAGGCGGATGGGGTAGGCGATCTTCGCCGGCTCGGTCATGCCGTCAACCTTAGGTTGACGCGAGTGATTCGTCAACCTTTGGTTGACGCTAGGTGTACGTCTAGCCGCGGGGATATCCGCGGCGCACCGTGCGGTCGAGGATGCCCAAGGTGGCGCGCAGCGCGCTCTCGGGAATGATCGGAAAGATGTTGGCGTCGCGCCATTGCGGGTCGATGTCGGACCAGTCGTAGAACGACGTGACCAGCGTGCCGCCGTCGGTCGGATCGAGCCGATAGCCGTAAATGTGCCCGATGTGCGGCCGGATTTGGCCGAGGATGGTCCAGGCGATCAGCCGGTCGTCGTCGAACTCGCGGATCGTCACGGTGACGTCGTACTTGCCCAGGGGGTAGTCGTTGAGCGCCTCGCGGTCCATGTGCACGACGAAGCTGTCACCGACGGCGCCGACGGGATCGCCGTCGGCGTCCTGCAGCATGCCGAAGGCGTCGATTGCGACGTGGCCCTGCGGGTCGCATAGGACCGCGAAGATGTCGGCCGCCGGTGCGGCGATGGTGCGCTGGACTTCGATGCGTTCGGTCATGGGCAAATGGTGTCAGGACAGGGGCCGGCGGCGAGGGCGGTTTTGGGATCTCGCTCGTCGGGTATACCGACGGGCTAATGCGGAAAAATGCCGAAACGTCTGCCCCGCAACCCCAGACGTTGCGCCGGGCAATCGCGTTCATCCACGACAACGCCGACCGCGATGTCGCGCTGACCGACATTGCGGCGGCGATCGGCGTCACCCCGCGCTCGGTTCAGTACACATTCCGCCGCCATCTCGGCACTACGCCGCTCGAGTATCTGCGGCGGGTGCGCCTTAACCGCGCGCACCGCGATCTGCAGGCCGCCGACCCCGCCGTTGACACCGTGATGGAGATCGCCGGCCGATGGCGGTTCGGCCACCCGGGCCGGTTCAGCATGGCCTACAAGGAAGCATTCGGTACTCCGCCGAGTCGGACGCTGCGCGCAGAGCGACACCGCAGGCAGCGAAAGCCCCTAACTGAGCGCAGTCAATCTGTGGGCGGCGGTGATTCGCCCGTCGCACCGTAAAGGCTGTGCGTAACGGCGGTTACCTCGGGAAGAACCCGTCGCGGGTAAAGAAGCCGGGCTGCCAACCCTGATCCCCGAGGCACAGCAGTGGGCGCCCGTCGGGAGCCTGGGCCGCCGCTTGTGGCTTCGGGCATGGCGCGCCGATGTCTTGAACGCCGAACATCTCATAGGTCGACACCCAGAAGCCGGTGTAAATGGGGGGCCACTGATTCGCGATCCAACGGCATTGCAGGGCTTCGCCGCCAGGGCCGCGACCGAAGGTGAAGAGCTCCATGTTGTCGCACGGCGCGTTGAGGTGGGCGTCGTAGATCATGCCCGGCACGTCGGTGGAGTAGTGCCCCGGCTTGTCGAAGTACAGGTTGCCGTCGTCGGCGAGAGCGGCCGGCGCCGTGCTGACGGCGGCGCCCGCGATCGCTGCGGCGGCAAGAAGTTCGCGAATCATGTCCCACCCCTCGGTCGTCATGCCCGGTTGGCCTTCGCGAAGCCTAACGGGTGGCGAGTGGTCAATGAACGTTTTCCGGATGGGACTTCGTGCTAACCCGACGACCCTTAATCGACGACGACGTCCAACGGGATGTCGAAGCGCTCGTGGCTTCGTAGAACGGTCGGTTGCCGACCTGACCGTCACGGACTTTCACCACGATCGCGTCGATGAAGATCGCCGCGTAGATCTCATCGAGTGGCCGCACGGCCCAGTCGTTCATCTCTTCGATCACCT
>JAVRPG010000928.1:0-3874 GCA_032162325.1 Mycobacterium sp.
TGCTCCTTGCCGGCGGTGTCGCAGCCGCCGACGACATCCGTGCGGCGCTGGCGGCCGGCGCCGTCGGCGTGGTGGCGGGGACGCGGTTCCTGCTGACCGATGAAGCGCGTGCACATCCCGGATACCAGCGCCGGATCCTTGCGGCCGACAAAACGTTTCGGACAAAGTTGTTCGGGCTCGGGTGGCCCGCCCCGCATCGCGTGGTGGCCAACGCCGCGACCCGGCGGTGGTGTCACGACGACGGACGCGTCAAGCTGGCGCCGGGGCTGATCAACGCAGGCAGCGGTGCGCCGGCCAGGCTTCCTGACCGAGCGATCATGCCCGTCTTGAGAATGCAGACGCCGCGCCTGCCGATGTTCTCCCCCGTTGCCCCAACGATCGGGATGCCCGAGTCTGCGGTTGACCGTACGGCGCTGTACGCGGGTAAGACGGTGCTGCGCATGACATCCGTCATATCGGCACGCCAGGCCGTGACTGAGCTGGCGCCGCGGTGAACAATGATCCTATGACCGGAGTTCTGTTCTTCGACGGGGCCTGCGGGATGTGCACCCGCGCGCACGATTTCCTGGTCAGGCACGACCGGACGGGCAATGTCGAGACCGAACCATTGCAGGGCGCGGGTGTGGCCGAGCGCCTTGGGGTTCCCCATGATCGGCTGTTGGAATCCATGCGTTGGCTGGACTCGTCCGGTGCCGTCTACAGCGGCGCCGAGGCCTGGAACGCTGCGTGGTCGGCCGCATTGGGCACCCCGCTACCGCTGCTGATGCACCGCATCCCTGGCATGCGGTTCGCTCAGAACGCTATCTACCGATGGGTCGCCGACCATCGCTACCGTTTCCCTGGCAAAACGCCGTACTGCGAGTCGCATCCCATCGCCTGCTGACGCAAGGAATATGTTGTGCGCCAGACCGATATCGTGATCCGGCGGACCAGTCCGGATGACCTCGAAGCGGTCGGCACGATCTATGCCCACCACGTGCAAACCGGCGTCGCGACGTTCGAGCTGACTGCACCAGATGCGTCGGAATGGCAGCGTCGCATACACGCCATCACAGGCGACGGATTGCCGTTTCTCACCGCAACAATGGGCGGCCGGGTCGCCGGATATGCCTATTGTGCGCCGTGGAAAGCGCGACCGGCCTACCGCCACACCGTGGAGGACTCGATCTACGTCGCACCCGATGCGGTCGGCTGCGGAGTCGGCGGCCTGCTGCTCGACGCGCTGCTCCTCGAGTGCACACGCGCAGGTGTTCGCGAGGTCATCGCCGTCATCGTCGACGCCGGCGGCGCGGCTTCCCTTGCGCTGCATCGCAAACGCGGATTTGTCGACGCTGGACGGCTCACCGCGGTCGGCTTCAAGCACGGCCGGTGGCTGGACACCCTGCTGTTGCAACGGAGTCTGCCCCGCTGACCCGCTTCACCCGAGCTGGTCCGTGACGTCCGTCCACGCCGGGTTGTCGTTGCGGTGGTCGGCCGTGTTGCGGCACTCACCGTAGAGCCGCATGGTGGCGAAGTCCGTGTCGTTGACGCCGCGATAGAAGATCGCCGTGACGCCGTCCTTGGTCAGCTTCTGGCCGAAGTGCTCGCCCATCGACGCCGCAGGCGTCCAACCGTGCGCCGTCATGGAAGCTGCGACATCGCGCAGATATTTGACCGAATTGCTTTGCGGCAGGCGAAAACTCATATAGATGGCGGCCTGATAGGGTGGCTCGTTCTCGTTCTTGCATGACACGAAGCCGTAGCCACCGGTCGCGTCCTGCAGCTGGGCCAAGCTGACGATCTGCTTGGCGGAGGCCACGACCTGCCCCGCGGCCTGTGCGTCGGTCATGGGCTCGCCGCGCAAGGCCACTGCGTCGGCGCGCGGATCCCGGAGTGACACGAAGGCCGCACCCATCACAAGCGCCGTTACGAGTGCTTCCAGGAGGAGCACCACAGATCGCGGCGAACGGAGCCACCCGTCTCTGCTGTTCATCGACGCCTCGGTATCAATCTACGCTCACTCTGACACTTGAGACGATGACATCTAGTGTCTAGTATCAGTGTCATGGACAGCGCAATCGTCCAGGCCGCGATCGCCGAGGCCAAGGCGACGGGTACCCCGGTCGCCGAGTTGTCGTTGGATCGCATAGCTCGCCGAGCGGGAGTGTCCCGCTCGACCGTCTACCGACGGGTGCGAACCCGCCGCGCGCTCGACGATGCTGTGCGCCAGGCGGGCGGCGACCCCGGCAGCCGGATCGGGGTCCGCGAACGGGCGATCGTCGCGGCGACCGATCTGATCGTCGCCGACGGTGTCGCGGCGCTGACGGTGGAAGCGGTTACCCGCCGCGTCGGCTGCGCGGCGACGTCGGTCTACGCCGCTTTCGGCGATCGCGAAGGCCTGCTCGCCGCGGTGTTCGACCGCCATGCTCCCCTGCCTGTTGTCGAGGACCTGCTTGCCGCTGCTCCGCGACCGTTCGACGACTTCGAGTCGGGCGTGCGCGCGATCTACACCGCGGTGTTCGACAGCGTCGCCGACGACACCGCGGTGCTGCAGGCGCTCTTCGCCGAGATTCTCGCCAAGCCGAACGGCATTGGAATGCAGTTCTTCCGAGAACGGATTCTGCCGCGGATCACGTCGACGGTCGGCACCTGGCTGAATGAGCAGATACACGCCGGTCGCTGCGCCGAGCTTCCGCTCACACTGTTGATTCCACTGCTGATCGCCCCGATCAGCGTCCATCTGCTGGCCCGCCCTCGGCTGACCGCGGCGGGTCAGGCCGTGCCAGACCGACGGACCGTCATCGAGGCCATGACGTCTGCGTTCTGCGGTGCGGCGGCCACCACATCCCATCGACCAGCGAGCACATCATGAAATCTGTCGTCATCACAGGATCCTCCACGGGCATCGGCCGGGCCTGTGCATTGATATTGGACCGCAACGGATTCCGGGTATTCGCCGGCGTCCGCAAGAAGGCCGACGGCGACGCATTGCGCTCGGCGGCGTCGCAGTCGCTCACCCCTGTGCACATTGACGTGACCGACGCCGCGTCGATCCAGGCCATGGCCGAGAAGGTGACGAGCGAGGTCGGCGACGCCGGGCTGCACGGGTTGGTCAACAACGCAGGCACCACCCTGCCGTGTCCTATCGAGTACCTCCCGCTGGACGGGTTCCGCCGCC
Source organism: Mycobacterium sp. (assembly GCA_032162325.1). GTDB lineage: Bacteria > Actinomycetota > Actinomycetes > Mycobacteriales > Mycobacteriaceae > Mycobacterium. Next base: position 3,158 of record JAVRPG010000928.1, read on the forward strand.
AACTCGAGGTGAACCTCGTCGGGCCGCTGGCGGTGACCCAGGCCCTGTTGTCGGTGCTGCGTCAGGGTCAAGGTCGCGTCGTCAACGTGACGTCGGCGGCAGGTCGGGCCGGCGTGCCGTTGATGGCCCCACATGTATCTGCCAAACACGGACTGGAGGGCCTGTCCGACGTGATGCGACTCGCGTTCCGCCAGTTGGGGATTCAGGTCGCGGTGATCGAGCCCGGGTTCGTGGGCACTGCGATGGGCGGCAAGCTACAGCGCGACACCGAGGGCGCGATCGGTTCACTGCCCGACGAGGGCAGGCGTCGGTACGGTCCGGTCCTGGCCAAGTTGGCGGAGGAGATCAGCCGGCACGCGGCCACCGGTTCCCCGCCCGAGGTCGTCGCCAAAGCCGTCCTGCACGCCTTGACCAACGGAAGGCCGCATAGTCGCTATCCGTCGGGCGCTGGAGCGAAACGCATGCTGTTCTTCCGTCGCATACTGCCCGATCGGCATTTCGACCGGATCATCCTGCGCGCCAGCGGGTTAGACGGCTTCTGAGCGCACTATCCCCCGGCGATGCCGCTGAGCAGCCGGTCGCACACCGCGTCCATCTCTTTGCGCGCCTGATCGCGATTCGCCGCACGGGACACGAACAGCGCCGCCTCGTCGAGCGCCCCGAGCAGCACGTGTGCGGTTGGCCGCAGCGGCTGCTCGGGTATGGCGCCCTCAGCGA
>JAVRPG010000929.1:0-4668 GCA_032162325.1 Mycobacterium sp.
ACGGATTTACAGTCCGCTCCCATTGGCCGCTCGGGCAACCTGCCTGGGTGCTGCACCACGCCGTGACCCGGTTTGGTGCGACTAGCAGGGTACAACGAGGATGGGCCTAAGACGAAAACGCACCAGAGAGCCCAGGAGGGACGGATCCAATGGCGGATTCATCGTTCGACGTCGTCAGCAAGGTTGACCGCCAGGAGGTCGACAACGCGCTGAACCAGGCCGCCAAGGAGCTGGCCACCCGCTTCGACTTCCGGGGCACCGACACCGGTATCGCCTGGCAGGGCGAGGAGACCATCACCATCACCTCGTCCACCGAGGAGCGCGCCAAGGCGGCCGTCGACGTCTTCAAGGAAAAGCTCATCCGCCGCGACATCTCGATGAAGGCATTCGACGTCGCCGGCGACCCGCAGGCAAGCGGCAAGACGTACAAGGTCAGCGGCACCATCAAGCAGGGCATCAGCAGCGAGGACGCCAAGAAGATCACCAAGCTCATCCGCGACGAGGGACCCAAGGGCGTCAAAACCCAGATCCAGGGCGACGAGGTCCGTGTTTCCTCCAAGAAGCGCGACGACCTTCAGGCCGTCATCGCCATGCTGAAAAAGGCCGACCTAGACGTGGCGTTGCAGTTCGTCAACTACCGGTGAAACGGCAGCCGTCGGCAATACGCTGATCGGCATGGCACCTGCGCAACGCGAACCCAAAGTCGTCGTCCTCGGTGGAGGCTCCTGGGGCACCACCGTGGCGTCCATCTGCGCCCGGCGCGGGCCGACGCTGCAGTGGGTACGCTCCGAGGAGACCGCCAACGACATCAACGAGAAGCACCGCAATTCCAAGTACCTCGGCAACGAGGTCGAGCTGGCGCTCACCCTGCAAGCCACCACCGACTTCTCCGAGGCCGCCGAATGCGCCGACGTCATCGTCATGGGCGTGCCGTCGCACGGCTTCCGTGCAGTGCTGACCGAACTGGCGAAAGAGCTGCGGCCGTGGGTACCCGTGGTGTCGTTGGTCAAGGGCCTCGAGCAGGGCACCAACTACCGGATGAGCCAGATCGTCGACGAGGTGCTGCCCGGGCATCCCGCCGGAATCCTGGCCGGGCCGAACATCGCGCGCGAGGTGGCCGAGGGGTACGCGGCCGCCGCGGTGTTGGCCATGCCGGACCAGCATCTGGCAGCCAACCTCGGAAAACTGTTCCGCACCAGGCGATTTCGCACATACACCACCGACGACGTCGTCGGTGTTGAGATGGCAGGCGCGTTGAAGAACGTGTACGCGATCGCCGTCGGGATGGGCTATTCGCTGGGCATCGGCGAGAACACTCGCGCGATGGTGATCGCCCGTGCGTTGCGCGAGATGTCGAAACTCGGCGAGGCGATGGGCGGACACCGCGACACATTCGCGGGTCTGGCGGGCATGGGCGATCTGATCGTCACGTGCACGAGTCAGCGCAGCCGCAACCGTCATGTCGGCGAGCAGCTGGGTGCGGGCAAGACGATCGACGAGATCATCGCATCAATGGATCAGGTCGCGGAGGGCGTCAAGGCGGCGAGCGTGATCATGGAGTTCGCCAACGAGTACGGGCTTTCCATGCCGATCGCGCGTGAGGTCGACGGCGTCGTCAACCATGGCGGGACAGTCGAGGACGCCTACCGCGGCCTGGCCGCCGAGAAGCCCGGCCACGAGGTGCACGGCTCAGGTTTCTGAGTGCCGCCGCCTCGGCGAGAAGCATAAGCCGTTTCGCGGGCGTCATTCATTTGTTGACGCGATCCAGAAGGCAGTGGGCTTGAATAGCCGATGACGCCGAGTTGTCGCTCAGAGGTGGGCAATTCGCCTATTGCCGGCGAATCGCTAACCGGCACACGTCAGTTCATGAACGGGTTGGTCCCCTCAGGACGGTCCAGCAGCGGAGGCGTCTCGTTGAGAATGAAGCTGCCTGCCGGGCTGATCACAAAGCCGGACTGGCTGCGGCTGTCGACGCAGGTTGTCGTCGTGCCGTCGTTGCCGCAACTCACGGTCTGGTAGCTGATCCGTGACCCGGCCGGCAGCGGCTTGGCCGCACCGGCCGCGGCGAACACCGGGCCGGCCGTGTTGGCGAAGGCCGGCACGCCGCCGTAGGAACCGCTGACTAGATTCGCGCCATCCGTGGCGCCCGGGATCGGACCGTTACAGCCGTAGCCGTTGCCCTTCTGTAGCACACATGTCAACCCGGTCGACGTGAAGGCGTACCAGTTGTTGTCCATCACCGCGTACTCGGACAGCTTCACCGGTGCCAGCGCATTGACATTCGGCGGCGGAGGTGGCTGCGGTGCGGGCACCGGTGGCGGCTCAGCCGCCGCAACACCAGGCACGCCGACGACGGCCGCTGCTCCCAGAACGCCTATCAGAAACCTGCTCAGCACTGCCATAGCCTATGTGTCGAAGAAACGACCAGCAGTGTTTCTACCCGAACGTGAAGCTGCCCTCAGGGCTGAGGACGAAACCTGACTGGTTGGCGCTGTTCAAGCACGTCGTGGCGAATCCGTCGGTGCCGCAGCTGACGGTGCGAAAGGTAAGCCGCATATTCGGCGGCAGCGCCTTCGCATCCTCGACGACGCCGTACAGCGGTCGGGCAGCGTTGGCGAATCCAGGCTTCCCCGACGCGCCGGCACTGACCGCATTCGCGCCGCCCGGCGCCGCCGGAATCGGCCCGCTGCAGCCATAACCGCCCGACTGCTTGTCCAATACGCACGTGACGCCGTCGAGCACGCCGAAGGCGTACCACGCGCCGTCCATCACCGCGTAATCCGACGGTCTGGCCGACGGAAAGGCGTTGATATTCGGCAGCGGTGGCGGGTCAGCCTCCGCGATGCCGGGCACGCCAACCACGGCCGCCCCCACGACACCGACAACGCCGATCACCATTCTGCTCAGCACGGACCACACAGTAAGGGGTGCGCGAGTGACGCGCACCACGACCTCAGTACTGCCCAGGTCCGCGGCCCGCCATCTCCTCCAGCCGGCGGATCCGGTCCTCCACCGGGGGGTGCGTCGAGAACAGCTTGCCGATCTTCTCGCCTGCGCGGAACGGGTTGGCGATCATCAGGTGCGCCTGATCGGCCAGCTGCGGCTCCGGCGGCAGCGGCGCCTGCTGCACCCCCGCGCTGATCTTGCGCAGCGCGCTCGCCAACGAAAGCGGATCACCCGTCAGCTCCGCACCCGACTGGTCGGCCTGATACTCGCGTGACCGCGACACCGCCATCCGCACCACCGTCGCCGCGATCGGACCCAGCAGCGAAACCAGCAGCAGCGCAAACGGATTCGCGCCACCCTCGCGGTTGCCGCCGAACAATCCCGCGAACATCGCGATGTTCGCCAGCGCCGTGATCACCGACGCCAGCGCACCGGCCACACAAGAAATCAGAATGTCTCGGTTGTACACGTGACTGAGCTCATGGCCCAGCACCGCGCGCAATTCGCGCTCGTTGAGGATCTGCAAAATCCCCGTCGTACAGCACACCGCCGCATTACGCGGGTTGCGGCCCGTCGCGAACGCGTTCGGCGCCGCGGTATCGCTGATATACAGCCGCGGCATCGGCTGCCGCGCCGTCGTCGCCAACTCCCGGACGATGCGATACATCACCGGCGCCTGCATCTCGTTCACCGGCTGGGCATGCATCGCCCGCAGCGCCAGCTTGTCGCTGTTGAAGTACACATAGACGTTCATGCCGACGGCGAACAGCACCGCCAGACCGAGAATCGCCCTGCTCTGGAACAGCGAACCGATGAACACGATCAACGCCGACATGCCCACCAGCAACAGGAACGTCTTGGCCCTGTTGGCATGCGGATGCCAGGTCATCAGTTTCCTCCTACGAAGTCTTCGCTGACTTAACGTTCAGCCAGCCTCCGCGGGTTCCGGACCCCGTCAGCCGTGCCGGTTCACCGTGTAATCCACCAGCGTGGCCAGTGCTTGGCGACCCGGCCCGTCCGGCAGGCTGGCCAGCTCGTCGCGGGCCTGCGCGGCATACCGCGCCACGGTGTCCTTGGCCAGCGCCATGCCGGGCGACGCACGCAGCAGCCGCAGCGCCTCGGCCAGGTCGTCATCGTTCTCGACCGGACCCTTCAGCAGCTGCCGCAGCCGGTCCCCGTCCGGGCCGGTGTCGCGCAGCGCGTAAAGCACCGGCAGCGTGTGCACGCCCTCACGCAGGTCGGTGCCCGGCAGCTTGCCCGATTCGTCGGGATCGCTGTCGATGTCGATGATGTCGTCGGAGATCTGGAACGCCGTGCCGACGATGCCGCCGAGCCGGCTCAACCGCTCGATCTGCTCCTCGCCGGCGCCGGAGAACGTCGCCCCGAACCGGCCGGACGCCGCGATCAGGCACGCCGTCTTCTCGAACACCACCTTCAGGTAGTGCTCGACCTCGTCGACGCCCTCGGCGATGCCGCGCGTCTCCCGCATCTGGCCCGTCACCAGTTGCGCGAACGTGTCCGCTATCACCCGCACCGCCTCCGGGCCAAGCCGAGAGACCAGCCGTGAGGCCGTCGCGAACAGGTAGTCGCCTGCCAGGATCGCGATGTTGTTGCTCCAGCGGGCGTTCGCACTCGGGGCGCCGCGGCGCACCTGCGCCTCGTCCATCACGTCGTCGTGATACAGCGTCGCCAGGTGGACCAGCTCGATGACGGCCCCGGCGA
>JAVRPG010000930.1:0-3350 GCA_032162325.1 Mycobacterium sp.
TTCGGTCAACGCGTTGAGCCCCGCCTTGGCAGCGGAATACGGCAGTTGCTCCGGCCGGGGACGCCGCGACCCGCTCGAGCTGACGTTGATGATCGACCCACCGCCGTCGGCCACCATCCGTTCGCCCACCAGTGTCGACAACCGGAACGGGCCCTTGAGGTTGAGGTTGACGACGGCATCGAACAGCTTCTCAGTGACCGAGCTCAGCGACTCGTACAGCGGAGACATACCCGCGTTGTTGATGAGCACGTCGACCCTGCCGAACCGTTCGTAGGCGGCGTCGACCAACCCGTCGAGTTCGTCCCACCGCCCGACGTGCACCTGGTAGGGGAACGCGGTGCGGCCGGTCGCGGCGGCGATCTCCTCGGCGGTCGCCACGCACGACTCGTACTTGCGGCTGGCGATGATCACGTCGGCCCCGCATCGGGCGGCGGCGAGGGCCATCTCGCGACCCAGACCGCGGCTGCCGCCGGTGACCAGGACAACCCGATCGGTGAGATTGAACAGTTCGTCGGCATATCCCATGTCAGCGACTCCTTGTGTCGGCCTGTTCGTGGGCAGTCTCGCGGACCACACGATGAATGAACCCCAGCTTGCTGATCACTGGTGGCGGAATCACGAACGGGTACAACGGGTTCTTGCCCATCGCGGTGTTGACGCGATTGAAGAACAACGCCAGCCACGTCCAGTCGTAGAGCAGGCGCTCGATGGGTGCATCGTCATAGCTCTCCAACGGGGCGATGATTCGCGGAACCGAGAACCGCACCTGATCGGCGTGCAGGACCAGGCCCGCCTCACGGACGGTGTCGATGGTGTCGGTGATGTGGAGGTAGTGCGCGAAGCATTCCGCGAAATCCTCCCACGGGTGCATGGTGGCGTACTCGGAGATGAACGATTCGGGCCAGCCGTCGGGTGGGCCGAACTTGTAGTGCCTGGCGATCTCGGCCTGGCAATCGGCGCGTTCGTCGCCGAAGAGCTCGCGGCAGTCGTGGAGGTAGCGCACCGCGCCGGCGCCGGTTTCGACGAGGACATGTTGGTAGTAGTGGCCGACCTCATGGCGGAAGTGTCCGAGCATCGTGCGGTACGGCTCGCCCAGCCGCACGCGCAGCGACTCTCGATAGGCGTCGAGTGATTCGACGAGATCGATCGTGATCACGCCGTTTGCATGGCCGATCGTGACCGGCTTGCCTTCGCTGTAGCTGGACAACAGATCGAAGGCCAGGCCGCCGTCGGTGCGCCAGAACGGTTCGACGGGCAGGCCGAGGTCGAGCAGCTGCAGGATGAGCCGGTGCATCGCGGTGGTGGTGTCGGCCAGCTTCTCCTGGGCGATGGTGTCGTCGGCGGCGGGTTCGGTCCGGATCAACGAGTCGGCGAAGCACCGGCCCCTGTGACCCTTGTCCTGCGACTCCGGGACCAGCCAGTTGCAGCCCAGGCTGGCCGATTTGGTGCAGTGGATCCACCGGGATCCGTCGATTACGGCGGCTCCCTCGGATGTGGCGATCATCGACAGGGTGGGCACATGCAGGCCCAGTTCCGCTTGGCAGGTGGGGCAGCGCCGTGATTCGAACGGGGCAAAGCTGTCGCATACCGGGCAGGCGAACGCGCGCACGGCATCTATCGTGGCACGGGCGCTGTAGGTCACGACGGTAGGAATGGATATGCAATTGCTGTTGGTCCGCCACGCGTTGCCGCTTCGAAGCGAACCCGGGCAGGGCTCGGACCCCGACCTGTCCGAGGAGGGCATCGAGCAGGCCAAGCGGCTCCCCGACGCGTTGGCGCGCTTCCCGATCACTCGGTTGGTCAGCAGCCCGCAGCGGCGGTCGGTGCAGACCGCGCAGCCGGTGTCCGACGCCTTGGGCTTACCCATCGAGATCGACGAACGGCTCGCCGAGTACGACCGAGACATGGAGCACTACATCCCGATCGAGCAGATCGCCGCCGAGTTCCCCGAGGAGCTGGAGCGACTGGCGAATGGCCACCTGCCCAGCAGTGTTGACGAGGCGGCGTTTATGGCTCGGATCAACGCGGGGGTTCGCGACCTGGTCGCCGCGGGCGACCACGAGGACACCGTCGCGGTGTTCAGCCACGGCGGGGTGATCAACGGATTGCTGCACACCATCCTGGGCACCGAGAAGATCCTCTGCTTCAACGTCGACTACGCTGGCGTCACCCGGCTGCTGTCGTCACGCGAGGGCAACCTGTATGTCGCGGCCGTCAACGGCACGGAGCACGTATGGGACCTGCTTCCTAGAAATCAGCGATGAGCGCTCGCGCGAAGAGCAGAAAGCAGCGATGGTAGACAAGTCCCGTGACTAACTCGCTGGAAGGACTGGACCTCGACGCCCTGGATCGCCACCTGCAGTCTGTCGGCAACACCCGAACCGGTGAACTGCGGGCCGAACTGATCTCGGGCGGCCGGTCCAACCTGACGTTCCTGGTCTCCGACGACACCTCGAAGTGGGTGTTGCGTCGGCCCCCGCTGCACGGATTGACGCCGTCGGCTCACGACATGGCCCGCGAGTACAGGGTGGTGGCCGCGCTGCAGGACACCCCGGTGCCGGTGGCCCGCGCGGTGACCATGCGCAACGACGACACCGTGCTGGGCGCGCCTTTTCAGATGGTGGAGTACGTGGCGGGGCGTGTCGTGCGCTACGCCGATGAGCTCGAGAAGCTCGGGGACAAGGACACCATCAGCGACTGCGTCGACGCACTGATCCGGGTGCTCGCCGACCTGCACGCCGTCGACCCAGAGGCCGTCGGACTCGGCGATTTCGGCAAGCCCACCGGGTATCTCGAACGGCAGGTGCGTCGTTGGGGTGGGCAGTGGGAACTGGTTCGGCGGGAAGACGATCCATCGGATGCCGACGTCAAGCGGCTGCATTCGGCTCTGGCAGAAGCGATTCCGTCGCAGAGCCGCAGCTCGATCGTGCACGGCGACTATCGTATCGACAACACGATCCTGGATGCGCGGGACGCCACGAAGGTGGTCGCCGTGCTGGACTGGGAGATGTCGACACTTGGTGATCCGCTCAGCGACGCCGCGCTGATGTGCGTGTACCGCCACCCGATGTTCAACATGATCCACGCGAGCTCGGCGTGGGCGTCGCCCCTCATGCCCGAGGTTGACGACCTCGCACATCGCTACTCGCTGGCCGCGGAGCAGTCTCTGGACAACTGGGACTTCTATATGGCACTGGGCTACTTCAAGGTGGCGATCATCGCGGCGGGCATCGCATTCCGGGCTCGCATGGGCGGTGGCGTCGCGGCCGACACCGACGAGGTGGACAGGGCGGTGGGCCCGCTGATCGCCGAGGGTCTCAGCACGCTGTCGGGCTAGAGGCCGGCCTTCA
>JAVRPG010000931.1:0-2987 GCA_032162325.1 Mycobacterium sp.
CAGCGACACGCTCACACCCGCGACCGTCGACGCCGGACCGAAGGACATCGACACGAGCAAGGGAACGGTTCATCTGGTCATCGGCGGCGGGGGCACATCGATCCCGTCGAACAGGATGTTCTTCCCCGAACCCCGATGCCGGGTCCTGATGAGCGTGGGCGGCACCGATCCCGCTACGGGACAACGGGTTCCGCGCTATGTCGAGGAACCCGCGGCGTGGTCGGCGTTCCGCGATCGCGACAACCCGTGCGGCTTCGTAGCGTTCGACGTCGATCCGGGGCAGTCGGGCGGAAACACCACGATGGCCGCCACGTACTACGCGGTGCACGGACCGTTCGGAGAGGTCATGCCCGTCGACAAGTTCACGATGACCCGCCCGCGCCGCGACGGTTAATCCCTTCGCTGGCGTGCGATTTCGGCCAGCACCACCCCGGCGGCCACCGACGCGTTCAACGACTCGGTCGGACCGGCCATCGGGATGGACACCACCGCGTCGCAGTTCTCGCGCACCAGCCGTGACAGCCCCTTGCCCTCGGAACCGACCACCACGACCATGGGCCCGACGCCGTCGAGCTCGTCGACGGTGGTGTCCCCGTCGGCGTCCAGGCCGACCACCTGCAGGCCGGCGTCGGCCCAATTCTTCAGCGTCCGATTGAGATTCGTCGCCCTTGCCACCGGCACCCTTGCGGCCGCACCGGCACTCGTTCGCCACGCCACCGCGGTGACCGAAGCCGACCGGCGCTGCGGAATCAGCACACCGTGACCGCCGAACGCGGCGACTGAGCGGACGATCGCACCGAGGTTACGGGGATCGGAGATGTTGTCCAACGCCACCAGCAAGGCGGGGGCGCTGTCGCGAGTCGCCTCGGCCAGCAGGTCGTCGGGGTGGGCATAGGAGTAAGGCGGCACCTGCAGCGCGACGCCCTGATGGAGTCCGTTGGCGGCGATCCGATCCAGATCGTGTCGCGGCACTTCGAGTATCGAAATACCCGAATCGGCTGCGATCCTGACGGACTCGGTGAGCCGCTCGTCGGCGTCGGCGCCCAGCGCGATGTACAACGCGGTGGCGGGCACCGCGGCCCGCAGGCACTCCAACACCGGATTGCGGCCAAGCACGACCTCGGTGTCGTCGGTCTTGCGGGCCGGCCGCCGCTGCTGCTGCTGCTGCTGGGCCTTGACCGCGCGTTTGGCGGCGGGGTGGTTGGGCCGCATGTGGGCGGGCGGCGTGGCGCCCCGACCCTCGAGGCCGCGACGGCGGACACCGCCTGACCCGACCGTCGGCCCCTTCTTCGTGCCGGGTTTACGAATCGCCCCCCGGCGCCGTGAGTTTCCAGCCACTACTTGCTGTACCCGTCGAGCAGCGCCCATTGGGGCCCGTCTGAGGTGTCGGTGACGTCGATGCCGGCCTCCTTCAGCCGGTCGCGGATCGCATCGGCCTCGGCCCAATCCCGTTGCGCCCTGGCATCCTCGCGGCGCTGCACCTCGGCCTGCACCAGCACATCGACCGCGGCCAGCGCTGCCGACGTCTCGTCGTGGGATTCCCAGCGCTCGTCGAGCGGATCGGCGCCGAGGATGCCCATCATCGCGCGGATCGACATCGCATGCGCCAGTGCCGTTTCGTGGTCACCGGCGTCCAGGGCGCGGTTGCCCTCCGCGCGGGCGGCGTGCACCTCGGCCAGCGCGATCGGCACCGACAGATCGTCATCGAGCGCCTCGGCGAACTTCGGGGTCCACTCGCCCGGCACCACCGCGCCGACCCGGTTGCGCACCCGGTGCAAAAAGTCCTCGATGCCTGCGTAGGCCTTCGCCGCATCCTGCAGCGCGGTCTCGGAGAACTCGAGCATCGAACGGTAATGTGCGCTGCCCAGGTAATAGCGCAGCTCGGCGGGCCGAACACGTTGCAGCACAGCGGGAATCGCGAGGACGTTGCCCAGCGACTTACTCATCTTCTCGCCACCCATGGTGACCCAGCCGTTGTGCAACCAGAACCGGGCGAACGGATCGCCCGCGGCCTCGGCCTGAGCGATCTCATTCTCGTGGTGCGGGAAGACAAGGTCCATGCCGCCGGCGTGGATGTCGAACTGGGGACCGAGATAGGCCTCGCACATCGCGACACATTCGGTGTGCCAGCCAGGGCGGCCGCGGCCCCACGGTGTCGGCCACGAGGGCTCGCCAGGTTTGGCGCCCTTCCACACCGTGAAGTCGCGTTCGTCGCGCTTGCCGGTCGCGACCCCTTCACCCTGGTGAACGTCGTCGATCTTGTGGCCGGACAGCTTCCCGTAGTCGGGCAGGCTCTTCACGTCGAAGTAGACGTCCCCGTCACCGGTATACGCATGCCCGGTGTCCAGCAGCCGCTCGATCAGCTCGACGATCTGCGTGATGTGCCCGGTGGCGCGTGGCTCAGCCGACGGCGGAAGCACGCCCAGCGCGTCATAGGCGGCCGTGAATGCCCGCTCGTAGGTGGCCGCCCACTCCCACCACGGCCTGCCCGCGTCGGCGGCCTTGTTGAGGATCTTGTCGTCGATGTCGGTGACGTTGCGGATGAACGCCACGTCGTAGCCCTTGGCCATCAGCCAGCGCCGCAGGATGTCGAACGCCACGCCGCTGCGGACGTGGCCGATGTGGGGCAGGCCCTGCACCGTGGCGCCACAAAGGTAGATCGACACGTGATCGGGTCGCAACGGCACAAATTCGCGCACGGCACCGGCCATGGTGTCGTGGAGCCGCATGACGGGAGGCGACTTCGTCGCCGACCCGACGGCTTGAGCGCGATCGGTCACGACGTCCCAGCTTACCGGCACTATTCAGGCGGATTGGCCATCGGCACGAGAAGAGCCGTCGCGATCGCGGCCAAACCTTCACCGCGGCCCGTAAGCCCGAGGCCGTCGGTGGTGGTCGCCGATACCGAAACCGGGGCGTCCAGCAGCTCGGAGAGCACCTTCTGCGCCTCTGCACGCCGCGGACCGACCTTCGGCCGGTTGCCGATC
>JAVRPG010000932.1:0-5908 GCA_032162325.1 Mycobacterium sp.
GGCGTAATTTCACCACCTTAGTGCTGGCATTTCGCGAGGTATGGGAACTTGACCTGGCTGATCCACCTATTGGGGGAGGACCGATGCCTTTGATGTGGGCCACCCTATGCGCATGCCTCCAACGCAGGAGAAAACGTGGCGTGCAGGTCGGTTCTGGTGGGACGCCACCGTGCCGACCCAAAGCGTTGTGTATCCGCTGCGCGCGGTGATCTTCGACCTTGACGCCCTGACTGACATCGAATGTGATGGCCACCGGCTGGCGTTCAACGCAGCGTTCGCCGCGCACGGTCTGGACGTCCAGTGGTCCGTCGGCCGCTACCGGCAGCTCCTAGCCCTCAGTGACGAGCGGCAGCGCGTCTCGGCCGAGCTCCGCAAGCGTGGTATCGCCACGGAAAGCGATGTGCTGACCGCGCTGCTTGCCGACGGGATCTACACGACCAAGACCATGATGTTCGATGAGCTGATCGGCGACGCGGATTTGGCGCCTCGACCCGGTCTCGTCGACCTCGTGATGGACGCGTTCGCCGCGGGCGTCTGGGTGGGCGTGGTGACAAACGGCTCGCGAAGCTGGGCCGAGCCGCTGATACGCGCACTCGTCGGCGATGGGCTGGTCGAAACGGTCGTGACCGCTGACGACGTGAAGAAGGCCATGCCGGATCGCGAGGCTCACCAAAACGCGCTGTGGGAGCTCGGGATACCCGCGGAGAACGCAATTGCCGTCACGGGTTCCGCGTCAGGCCTGCGGGCCGCCACCTCCGCCGGTCTGGCCACCGTCGTCATCACGGGCGACGACACACTGGATATCCCGGCCGCGGTCTCGGTACGCCCTGACTTCGGCGGCAACGAGCCGTTGCTCATCGCGGATTGCCAACGCCTGCACGGCCGCTGGTGGGCCGCGCACAAGCGGGCTGCCGCCTAGCAGCTCGAATCGCGCCGATGTCGGCCGCGCAACTATTATTCGCGCTGACATCGCCGACCCGGACGCCGGCATCGGGTTCGGATACGTGATGAATCGGATGGGCCTGCACCCGTTCAGCGATCCGAGAGAACTCGCCCTCCCCCAGGCGCTGTTCCGCGACGTGCTTGGGGCCCGCGTCCAGGCCTAACCGTTGCGGATCGTCGACCGGTTGGTGAAAGTTTCGGAATAGTTCAGCGTGCCAGTCGTAGTCGGGGTCCAATAGCGCCAATGAAATCTGCGCGCCTGATCGTCCGACGTTGTGGCCATCTGGTGGGGGCGGTCGTTGTCTCTATCGGCGTGTGTCTGGCCGGGGGTGCTGCGACTGCATCGGCCGGCCAGCCAGGGCGGCTTGACTTCGGGGGCCTGGCCCGCACTTACAGCCTGCACGTGCCCGCGGGTCTCGAGCATCCGGCGGGTCTTGTCGTGAATCTGCATGGTGCCGGGGCGATCGGGGCCGGTTGGGAGTGGGAAACGAACTACGACGCCGTAGCCGATGCGCACGGCTTCATCGTGGTCTACCCCGATGGCATCGACTTCAGTTGGGCCGACGGCCGCGGCGCGTCGGTGCCGGACCGGCAGGGGGTCGACGACGTTGGGTTCATCACGGGACTGGTCGCCAAGCTGGTCTCCGACTTCGGCGTCGATCCCGGCCATGTGTTCGCCACCGGGATGTCGGCGGGCGCATTCATGGTCAACCGGCTCGCCTGCGAACGCGCCGACGTCTTCGCCGCCATCGCCCCGGTGGCAGGAACCCTCGGAGTGAACGTGGGGTGCGCCCCGTCCAGGCCGGTGGCCGTGCTGGCGACGCACGGTACCGCCGATCCGGTCGTGCCTTTCAATGGCGGTCCCATGGTTGGTCGGGGCGGCCCCAGCGACATCGTCTCCGCTCCCGAGATGGCAGCCCGCTGGCGGCAGGCCGGCGGGGCGGTGGTGCTCCAGCAGATCGATGGCGGCGGCCATATCTGGCCCGGTGATGCCGCCGAGGCGTCGGCGCAGTTCTTCGCCAGCCATTCGAGGTAGCGGCTTACGCCTTTCTCAGCAGCTCGATGACCACGCTGAACTGCTTATTCCCATTGATGTCGCCGGACGCGCAACTAACATCGCCGGCGGAGGCGGAACTAAACCGTTGGCCGTGCCACGTGGGGGACGGAGCGAACATGGCTCAAAAAATCAACATCTCTCCTGATCTCATTGGCGGTGAGGTCGACGAGGGCTACGGGAAAGTTGTCGATGCGTTTCGCCGCAATCTGAGCAGCGGCCGTGAGGTCGGAGCCACTGTTGCCGTCTACCGAGACGGCCGAAAGGTCGTCGATCTGTGGGGCGGCTTCCGTAACGGGACCACTCGAGCACCGTGGGAGAAGGACACGCTCGTCAACGTGTTCTCGACCACGAAAGGCGTTGCCTCGCTTGCCGTAGCGGTCGCAGCGTCGCGCGGGCTGCTCTCCTACGACGCCACGGTGGCCGACTACTGGCCGGAGTTCGCACAGGCCGGCAAGGGCGCGGTCACCGTGCGGCAGTTACTAGGCCACCAGGCTGGACTCGTCGCGATCAAACCGCCGCTGACGCTTTCCGACATCGCGGACCCCGAGAAGCTGTCGAAGAGGATTGCGGCGCAGGCTCCCGCCTGGCCTCCCGGCACCAGGCAGGGCTACCACGCCGTCACTCTCGGTTGGTACGAATCCGAACTCATCCGCCATGTGGACCCGCAGAAGCGCACGCTTGGCCGGTTCTTCGCCGAGGAAATCGCAGGGCCCCTCGGCCTGGACTTCCACATCGGACTTCCGGCCTCGGTCGACCGCAACCGCGTGGCGCATTTGCATGCTATTACCAAGGGCGAGTTGATGTTGCACCTCAACACTTTGCCGCCATTGTTTGTGGCTGCCCTGATGAATCCGCGCAGTCTGGCTGCGCGGGCTTTTGCAACTGCCGAAGGCGTCACCGGGCTTGATGATTTCAACCGTGACGAACTGCGGACCATCGAGATGCCCGCCGTCAACGGCACGGGTACCGCACGGTCGGTCGCTAAGCTCTACGGCAGCGCTGCCACCGGCGGTTCTGAGCTGGCCTTGAGTTCGGCTGTCCGCGATGCGCTAGTGGGGCCGGCGATGCCGCCGACTAAGGGACTGCGCGACAAGGTGTTACAGATCGACACGTCGTTCTCCCTGGGCTTTGGCAAGCCCGCGTCCAAATTCGTGTTTGGCTCGTCGGACAGGGCTTATGGGTGGCCCGGAGCCGGGGGCTCGTTCGGATTCGCCGATCCTGACACCGGCATCGGGTTTGGGTATGTGATGAACAGGCTGGGCTTTCATGTGTTCAGCGACCCAAGAGAACTCAGCCTGCGTCAAGCTCTGTTCCGCGACGTCCTGGGGGCCAGAACTCAGCGCTGAGGCGGAAGCTTAACCCTTGCGGATCATTTCGATGACCGCGCTGAAATCCTCGTCGGCGTGGTCGGCGGCGAACTTGGCGTAGATCTCGGCGGCATGGCTGCCCAGCGGCGCGGATGAACCGGTCGAGTTGACCGCGGCCATCGCCAGGCCGAGGTCCTTGTTCATCAACGCAGTCGCGAAGCCCGGCTTGAAGTCGTTGTTGGCCGGTGATGTCGGAACCGGCCCCGGCACAGGGCAATTCGTGTGCACCGCCCAGCAGTTGCCGGTCGCGCCGGTGATCACGTCGAACAGCGACTGCGCGGACAGCCCGAGCTGCTCCGCCAGCACGAACGCCTCGCCGACCGCGATCTGCTGGACGGCCAGCACCATGTTGTTGCACAGCTTGGCGGCTTGACCAGTCCCCGAGGCGCCGCAATGAATGATCTTGCCCGCCAACGGTTCCAGCACTGGACGGGCCCGTTCGACCGCGTCGTGCTCACCACCGACCATGAAGGCCAGCGTGCCTGCTGTCGCGCCCTTCACCCCTCCGGAGACCGGCGCGTCGAGCTGGGCGAACCCGCCTTCGGTCGCCTGGGTATGGATCGTCCTGGCGTCGTCGACGGAAATCGTTGAGGTGTCGATGAACAGGGTTTGAGGTTTGGCGGCGGGCAACGCCTCGGCGTAGCAGGCCTTGACGATGTCGCCGTTGGGCAGCGAGGTAATCACGACGTCGGCGCCGGCCACCGCCTCGGCACCCCTGTCGAAGACCTGTGCGCCCTTATCGGCGGCGGCCGCCTTCAGTGCGGCCACCGGGTCGAAGCCGCGCACGGTGTGCCCGGCCGCGACGAGGTTCGCCGCCATCGGGCCGCCCATGTGGCCCAACCCCAAGAATGCGACAGTGCTCATGCGCGATCCGCCTTCGCTACTCGCTGAATCGTCATCTGATCTCCCTATGCGGACGCGCGGGCACGCGCGGCCTCGGCCCGACCGATGACCACGCGCATGATTTCGTTGGTTCCCTCGAGGATTCGATGCACCCGCAGATCGCGCACGATCTTCTCCAAGCCATACTCGCGCAGGTAGCCGTAGCCGCCGTGCAGCTGCAGCGCCTGGTCGGCCACGTCGAAGCACGCATCGGTGACGTAGCGTTTGGCCATCGCGCACAGCTCCACCTTGTCGGGGTGGTTGTCGTCGAGCGCCGTTGCGGCGCGCCACAACAGGATCCGCGACGCCTGCAGCGCCGTGGCCATGTCGGCCAGCGTGAACCGGATGGTGGGCTCGTCGAGCAGCGACCCGCCGAACGCCTGCCGATCGGCGAGATAGCTCGCCGCCTTGTCGTACGCAGCCTGGGCACCGCCGAGCGAGCATGCCGCGATATTGATGCGGCCGCCGTTGAGCCCGTTCATGGCGATGCCGAACCCGGTGCCCTCGCCGTCGGCGCCGCCCAGCATCGCATCGGCGGGCACCCGAACGCCTTCGAAGACAACCTGTGCGGTCGGCTGCGCATTCCAGCCCATCTTGTACTCATCTGCGCCGAAACTCAGTCCCGGCGTGTCTTTTTCGACCACGAACGCCGAGATGCCGCGAGGGCCGTCACCTCCGGTGCGGGCCAGCACAACGTACAGGTCGGACGCCCCGGCGCCGGAGATGAACTGCTTGACACCGTCGATGACGTAATTGTCGCCCTCGCGAACTGCCTTGGTGCGCAACGCGCCCGCATCCGATCCGGCACCCGGCTCGGTCAGGCAGTAGGAGGCGATGGCCTCCATCGACGCCAGCCGAGGCACCCACGACTTGCGCTGTTCGTCGGTTCCGAACGTGTCGACCATCCACGCGCACATGTTGTGGATGGACAGGAAGGCCGCGATGGTGGGGTCTGCGGCGGCGAGCTGTTCGAAGATGCGCACGGCGTCGAGTCGGCGCAGCTCGCTGCCGCCGACGTCCTCCCGGCAGTAGATGGCGGCCATGCCGAGCGCGGCCGCCTCGCGCAGCACATCGATGGGAAAGTGCTTGGCGGCATCCCATTCCAATGCGTATGGCGCGAGGCGCTTCTCGGCGAACGCGGCCGCCGTTTCGGCGATTACGCGTTCGTCGTCGTCCAGCCCGAATAGATCCATGCGGATACTTCAGCTCTATTTCATAGTGGGGATGACGAACTCGGCGCCGTGGCTACCCGCCGGCCAGCGCTGCGTCACCGTCTTGACCTTGGTGTAGAAGATGATCGACGCCGGGCCATGCTGGTTGAGGTCGCCGAAGCCGGACCGCTTCCAGCCACCGAAGGTGTGGTAGGCCACCGGCACCGGAATCGGCACGTTCACGCCGACCATCCCGACCTGAACCCGGGAAACGAAGTCGCGCGCGGTGTCACCGTCGCGGGTGAAAATCGCTACGCCGTTGCCGTATTCGTGCTCGGATGGCAGCCGAAGCGCCTCTTCGTAATCCTTCGCGCGCACCATGCACAGCACCGGCCCGAAGATCTCGTCGGTGTAGATCGACATGTCCGGGGTGACGTGGTCAAACAGGGTGGGGCCGATGAAGTAGCCGCCCTCGAGGTTGGCATCGCCGAACTGCAGGTCGTCGCTGG
>JAVRPG010000933.1:0-7674 GCA_032162325.1 Mycobacterium sp.
TTCGGCGATCAGGGCGTCTAGCTCCGGCTGTGCGGATCGACTCACCCGGCCAGCCTGTCATACCGAGGACCCGCCACATGAACCTCTATTTGGAGCAATAGCAGCCGCCGCCGCGTTTTCGGGAGTCGGCCTTCTGCCAGACGGCGGTAGCGCGCGGCATCGCCTTCCAGACTCAGCTCAGTTTGGGCGTGTTCATTCAGTGTCGCCGACGCGGTGTGCAGTCCCGCCGGGCTCACGGCGAGAGGATCTGGCACCGAGCAGCGCCCACCGCGCGGTGTATGAACCGCACGCTGGTGCGCGTCGGAGCAGTGCGAGAGGATGCGAACCGATGACGGGTTTAGTGGATCGGCTGGAGCGGGAGTTGTACGCGGCGCGCACTGCGCGACCGAGGGATTCGGCGAGGTACGCCGCGGTGCTGGAACGAGCGGTGCGGATGTGCGGCGCCGATTTGGAGGCCGCTGAGGCGTTTGACCTGGCCGAGTTGTACCTCGAGTTGGCGACGGAATACCAGGCCCTGGGCCGGTGGGAGGACGCTCTGGCCGCGGCGGACGCGGCCGTCGACGCGGGGCTCGACATGCAGCCCGATCCGCGGTGTCTACGCGCGGAGATCCTGATGCGGGCGGGCCGGGTCGCCGAGGCGCAACCGATCTGGGCAGCGGTGCTCGCCGATACGCCCGACGATGTGTGGCTGTACAACAACGCCGGGCTCGAATACGCCCACGCCGGTCACCATCAGACCGCCCTTGACTGGTTGTCCGACGGGCTGCGACTAGCGCTGCGCACCTCGGATCCCGATCGGCTGGTGGATCAGCTCGCCGATCTGCGAAAGGTGAGCCTGGACAGCTTGGGCCGACCCGCCGACGCGCTGCAGGAGCAGGCCATGACGTTTCTGCGCGAGCAGGAGCGGGCCAGCCAGAAGCGCGCTCCGCGGGAGGAGCTCGCGCCGGAGCCCACCGGTGGGGCGGTCGGCACGGTGGCGTTGGCGTGGCTGCCGGCCGGAGACTACGAGCAGGCGATGAGGTTGTGGCCTGA
The DNA here is from genome assembly GCA_032162325.1 of Mycobacterium sp. GTDB lineage: Bacteria > Actinomycetota > Actinomycetes > Mycobacteriales > Mycobacteriaceae > Mycobacterium. Next base: position 1,033 of record JAVRPG010000933.1, read on the forward strand.
ACTGGCTGAGAGCGATCGGGTGGCCGGCCCGGACGGGCCGCTGCCGCACCCGCGGTACTGCCGGGCGATGCAGCAACAACTTGTCGAGTACGCGGAAGCCGGCATGCCCGGCCTGGCGATCGCCCCGGTGCAGGTGGCGCCGTTTACCGCGTGGTGCGCCGAACGAGGGCGACAACCCGATTCAGCCGATGCCCGGGCCGAGTATGCCGCCCACCTGGCAGCGAACGCCGACCCGGGTGTGATCGCCTGGCCACCGGGCCGCATCCAGCCGTGCTGGTGCGGGTCGGGGGTCAAGTACAAGAAGTGTTGCGCCGCACCAACATCCGTCGACGCGGAACCACACCGGTGAACACCGCGCGCCTGCGGGTGGTGTTGCGCGACGTCGAACCGGCGGTCGTCCGGGTGATCGATGTGCCCGCGTCGGCGACCCTGCCGGAACTGCACGAGCTGCTGCAGGCCGGGATCGGGTGGACCGACTCGCATCTGCACCAGTTCGTCACACCACAGGAAACCTACGGGAGGGAGATTCCCGGCGAGGAGGTGTGGCCCGAGGACCAGCGTGACGAAACCGGTGCCCGGCTGGCGGATCTCGGCACCGAGTTCGAATACCTCTACGACTTCGGCGATGGCTGGACCCACGACGTCGAGGTGCTCGGGCCCGGCGGCTCGGCGCCGGGCTGCGTGGACGGGCATGGTGCCTGCCCGCCCGAAGACTGCGGCGGACCCGGCGGGTACGCCGAACTGCTCGACGTGCTCGCCGACCCGGCGCACCCCGAGCACGAGCAGATGCGCGGCTGGGTCGGCAACCGGTTGCGTCCTTTCGACCGCGCCGCAACTGACCAGTGGGTGCGCCGGGTTGTCGGTGAGGTGCCCGAGAGCGTGCGGCTGCTGCTCGATCTCCTCGCCGACGGGGTGAAACTCACTCCCGGCGGGCGGCTGCCGCGAACGGTGGTGCGCAGTATGCAACAGCACCGCCAACACTGGTACCCGCTCGGCCGGCCCGCCGCCATCGAGGACGACCTGCCCCCACTGGGCGCGCTGCACGAGCTGCTGCGCCACGTCGGGCTACTACGGCTGCGCCACGGCATACTCACCCCCACCCGCGCTGCGGGCGATGATCTCGCCATAGTGCGCCGACTCAGGTCGGCGTTCGACGTCAACACCTTTGCCACCGAGATCACCGAACTGACAATCGGAGTGCTCGCCGCACACGGTCCGCTCCCTCTTGCAGAGCTCGCGACGCGGGTGCATCAGCTGCTCGGGCGCGGCTGGCAGCGCAACGGGCAACCCGTCAGCGAGCATGACGTGCAGATCGCGATCGCCCAGCAGTCCCCGATCATGAAGGGACTCGACCTGATCGATAACGCCAACTGGCACGCATGGACCACGGGCGCTTCGGCCCTATCCCTGCTTCCCGGCGCCACCATGCTTGCTGAGATCTGGACCAACTACGAGTGATCCGCCAGCTGCTGCGGGCGCGGCGGCTGCCCCTTGAGTCGCCGTCATACGTCCGGACAGTGTCCGGACGCATGGTATGCTCGACTCATGAGCGATCGTGCAGTCAAACCCCGACGTCATCGGCTTGAGGTTCGTGTAACCCCAGAGCAGGACGCGCTCATCCGTCAGGCGGCAGACCTCGAGGACACCACGGTGACGGCGTTCGTGCTCGACACTGTCACGTCGCGGGCGAAGGGAGTCGTGAAGCGGCATCAGGATTTGGTGCTGTCGAACCAGGCGTTCGACCAATTCATCGCCGAACTCGATAAGCCAGCCAAGTCGGTACCGGAGTTGGTTGACCTGTTCAAGAACAACCCGAAGCTCCGCGAGGCGTGAGCCGCGCTCCGCGCGTCCTGCTCGAACGCCTCGACGCCCATCACGACGTCACCACCTTCAATTCGGGAAACGAGGGCCTCGACACGTGGCTTCAACGCCACGCTCTCGCAGCACAACGCATGGACTCCGCGCGCACATTCGTCGCCACACGAAGTGGTCGCGTCATCGGCTACTTCAGCCTGACCATGGGCTCGGTGCTGCGAGCAGAGGCTCCTGCAAAGCTCGTTCGCGGCATGCCTGCGTATCCGGTCGGCATGGTGCTGCTGGCTCGCCTGGCAGTCGACCAGTCACAGCAGGGAAAAGGCGTTGGCGCAATGCTTCTCGCCGAAGCGCTGCGCAAGGCAGTCGCTGCCGGGGAGGTCGCCGCCGGACGTCTTATCGTGGTGGACGCCATTGACGAAAATGCGGCTGCTTTCTACGAGCGGTACGGTTTCATCCGAACACCCGAGAATCCGCTCCGCTCTTACCGCCGTATGAAAGACGTTCGCGCCAGCCTCGATTCATCCGCTGAATAACCGTCATTCACCTCCGTCGATCAGCATTCCGCCGCTTCGCTCGGCCGGACACCGGCCTAACATCATATGCCTCATGCTTCGCAGCGGCACCATCCCGCCGCGATGCCTTGGGAGCGCGGACATTCCGCTGACGTCGGCAAACCAGTGACGCGGCGAATTTTTGCGGCGACGCGGCGCCGTACCGCGCCGAACATGTCGGAGCCGTGACCTATGTTGGGGCGTCCAACCAATTGCAGAGCGAGGAATGCAGGTGCACGTGACCACTGAAGCCGACATCGACTTCTCCTCACTGCCCCAGGTCGACCAGACCGCCCGCCCGTTCAGCGCCGGCCGCGCTTCGACGGCGACGTCTCGGAACTCCCCGACCGCGCCTGCTGGGCCCTGCAGCACCTGCTCACCCGCCGCTACATCAGCGCCGACGCCGACGCCGACGTCTACAGCTGGGTCCTCGAATACCGCAAAGAACTGTCCGTCCGGCTCTCCGAACTCGACCTGCTGCTGCACATCGTCGACGGTACCGACGTCGCCTTCGTCGAACAGGCCCGCTACGAATCCGCAAGGGGCATCAAGCTTCTGCGCCGCGAACCGCTCGGCACCTACGATTCCATCCTCGCGCTGCACCTCGCCCAGATGATGCGCGCCAACGCCGGCCAGGCCGTCGTCATCAGCCGCGACGAGATGCACGGCCTGTTCTCCGGCGTGCTCAACGACACCGACCGCGACGCCGTGACCTTCGCCGCCCGCATCGACGGCGCCATCGCCCGCCTCACCGGCCTTGAGATCCTGCGCAAGACCCGCGACGACGAGGACAGCTACACCATCAGCCCGGTCATCACCGCCATCATGACCGCCTCGGTCATCACCGAACTCCAGCAGCAGTTCGAACAACTGCTCACCGGCGGAGCGCCAGCCGAGGAAGAAGCCGAAGTTGACTGAACAGTTTCACCTGTCCCGGCTGCAGGTCATCAACTGGGGCGTCTTCGACGGCTACCACTCCATCCCGTTCAGCTCCGGCGGCGCACTGATCGCCGGCGTGTCCGGCAGTGGGAAATCCTCACTGCTGGATGCCATCTCGCTCGGCTACCTGCCGTTCAACCGACGCAACTTCAACGCCTCCGGCGACAACACCGCCGCCGGATCCAGCGCCGGCCGCCGCACCGTCGACAAGTACGTCCGCGGCGCCTGGGGACAACGCAGCGACGGCGGCACCAGCCGGGTGATGTACCTGTGCGGCGACGGCACCGCCTGGTCGGCCGTCGCGGTCACCTACGCCAGCGACACCGGGCGCACCGTCACCGGCCTCGTGCTCAAGTGGCTCACCGGCGAGTCCCGCAACGATTCGTCGAGCCGCTTCGTGCTCGGCGACGACGACCTCGACATCGAGGACGTCTGCAACCGCTGGGCCGCCGGCCGCTTCGACGCCAACGTCTTCAAGGAGAACTGGCGGTTCTCCACCAAGGTCGAATCGCAGTACCTCGCGCAGCTGTATGCCACCATCGGCATCCTCGCCTCCGACGCCGCCCAGCAGCTGCTAGGTAAGGCCAAATCGCTGAAAAGCGTTGGCGGGACTGGAGCAGTTCGTCCGCGAATTCATGCTCGATGAACCCGACAGCCTCGCCCGGCTACCCGAGGCGCTCAAGCAGATCGACCCGCTGGTCGAGGCCCGCGAACTGCTGGCCGTCGCGCAGAAGAAGCGCAAGATTCTCGGCGACATCGAACAGCTCCAGCTGCGCTACGCCTCAGAGTCGTCGGACCTCGGCATCATCGACCTCGTCGACGCGCCGATGGTGCGCGCGTTCACCGATCACGTCCGGCTCGCCCAATGCCCCACCCAGATCGCCACGCTCGACGGCACCATCGACCAACTCGAGAACGAGTACGAGGACGTCACCCGATCGCTGAATCTGGCCAAGGCCGAAGCGGATTCGCTCAATGCCCAGATCAGCGGCTCCAGCGCCAACATCGCCCCGCTGCAGTCCGCGGTCACGGCCGGCGAGACCGAAGCCGAGCAGGTCGAGCGCCGCCGCGCCGCCTACGAAGACCTGCTCGCCGCCCACGACGTGGACGTCCCCGACACCGCCGACGAGCTCTGGAACCTGCGCGAAGAACTGCTCGCGCAGGCCACCGAACTGCTCGCCAAGGTCGAACGCAACCGCGAGGCGCCCACCGACGCCGAGTACGCCCAGAAGGCCGCCCGCGTCGCCCGCGACGCCGCCGCCAAGGAAATCAAGCGCGTCGAACACGTGGGCTCCGCACTGCCCGAGTTCGCACTCGCGATGCGCGACCACATCTGCGCCGCAGTCGGCGCCGACGTCGCCGACCTGCCCTACATCGCCGAACTCCTGGACCTCAAGCCCGACCAGATCCGCTGGCGGCTCGCGGTCGAAAAGGTCCTGCGCGGCGCGGGGCTGCGGCTGCTGGTACCCGACCAGCACTGGGATAAGGTGCTGCGGTTCGTCAACGACACCGACATGCGGGGCCGGCTGCAACTGCACCACGTCCGCGCAAAGCTCCTCGGCGCCGAACCCGTCGATCCCGACCCGAACACGTTGGCGGGCAAGCTGTTCGCCGTCGACCCGAAGCATCCGTGCGCGGCCGAGGCCGTCGACGTCATCACCGCTGCCGGCGACCACGTCTGTGTCGACACCCCCGACGTGTTCGCCAGGTTCCGCCGCGCGGTCACCGACGCCGGGCTGTACAAGGACTCCGACCGGCTGGCCATCAAGGACGACCGGCGACCGGTCAAGCAGTCCGAGTACCTGTATCAGGGCGACGTGTCGGCCAAGATCAACGCCCTGACGCTCGAACTCGCGTCGGCGGAGGAGACCTACCAGAAGGCCCGCCGCGCGGCCGACGACATCGCCGCGCAGCGTCAGCAGTGGCGCGACCGGGCGGCGGCGTGCAAGGCGATCTGCGAGCAGTACCCGCAGTGGAGCCAGATCGACACCGAGACCGCCGACGGGCACGCCGACCGGCTGCGCGAGCAGTACGAGTTGCTGCTCGCCGATCACCCCGACCTCGAGGCCCTCGACGCGCGCGCCGACGAATGCTGGTCGCAGATCCAGAAGTTGATGACACGACGCGGCGCGATCCAGACCCGTCGCGACAGCCTCGACGACCGCCGCACCCGGCTGATGGAACTGCAGGAGCGGCTGTCGCCCGCGTTCGTTTCGGAGCCGCTGACCGAACTGCTGCACCGCTACGCCGCACAGCTGCCCGTCGCGTTGGAGCTGATCGATCCCGAACCGCACCGCGACGCACTCTTTACCGCGGTAAAGAAGGAACGCGAACAACTACGCGAGAGCCGACGCCGCTCCTACGACGAGTTGGCGCGCATCCTCAACACGTTCGACACCTCGTTCCCCGACGCGATCCCCAACGACAGCGACGATTTCGACGAGCGGGTGCACGACTACGTCGCGCTGTGCCGTCACATCGACGAACGCGAGTTGCCCGAGGCCTACGAGCGGATGATGCGACTGGTCACCGAGCAGGCGCCCGACGCGATCCTGACGCTGCACCGCGTCGCCGAGCAGGCGGCGCGGCGCATAAGCGAGCAGATCAACCGCGTCAACACCGGGCTCGGCGCCGTCGAGTTCAACCGCGGCACCAGGTTGACGCTGCGGGCCACTCCTCGCCAGCTGACGGCGGTTGCCGAGCTGACCGAGATCGTGCGGTCCATCTCGCGGCGCATCGCCGAGGTCGGGTTGGGCGACAAGCAGGCGATCCTCGACCAGTACGCCGACATCCTGCGTCTGCGCAACCGGCTCGCGTCTACGGCGCCGGAGGACAAAGCGTGGACGCGCGATGCACTGGACGTGCGCAACCGGTTCACCTTCGACTGCGCAGAGTGGGACATCAGCAGCGAGGAGCTGATCCGCACTCACAGCAATGCCGGCGACAACTCCGGCGGTGAGCAGGAGAAGCTGATGGCGTTCTGCCTCGCGGGTGCGCTGAGCTTCAACCTGGCGAGCCCCGAAAGTGCCGACAACAGACAGGTTTTCGCGCAGCTGATGCTCGACGAGGCATTCTCGAAGTCCGACCCGCAGTTCGCGCAGCAGGCTCTGCAGGCGTTCCGCAAGTTCGGCTTCCAGCTGGTGATCGTCGCGACCGTGCAGAACGCCACTACCATTCAGCCCTACATCGACAGCGTGGTGATGGTGTCCAAGACCGAACCACGGGTCGCAATGCCCGGCCAGTCGCGTCAGTGGCGACCAGGACTATCTCGGAGTTCACCACGTTGCGCGACGAGATGCGTATCAAGGCAGAGCGGGTGCCGGCCGGCGTCTGAGGC
>JAVRPG010000934.1:0-6792 GCA_032162325.1 Mycobacterium sp.
TCGATCAGCGGCTACGCGATCGCCGCGGTCTTCGCGGTGACGGGGTTCGCCCTGGCATTCCGCGACTTGTCCTGCCATCGAGGCGCACTATGGGCGCATGAGTGCAGGGCCGCAAACCCAAGTCGACGAAATCGCACCCGACATCTTCCGGCTGTCCACGTGGGTCCCGGACATCACCGAACACGGCTTCACGTTCAACCAATTCCTGCTCACCGGCGACGAGCCTTTCCTGTTCCACTGCGGTCACCGGCAACTGTTCCCATCGGTGTCGGAGGCCATCAACCGGGTTGTCCCGCTGGAGAAGCTGCGCTGGATCTCGTTCGGCCACGTCGAGGCCGACGAGTGCGGCGCGGTCAATCTGTTGCTGGACGCTGCACCCAATGCCGAGGTCATCCATGGCGCGTTGGCGTGCATGGTGTCGTTGAACGACTTGTGCGACCGGCCGCCTGTGCTGGCACCCGACGACGGCGTGCACGACACCGGCGGGCATCGGCTGCGGTTCATTCCCACGCCGCACGTGCCGCACAACTGGGAGGCCGGGCTGTGGTTCGACGAGGCAACGTCGACCTTGCTGGCCGGCGACCTGCTCACCCACGTCGGTCAGTGCCCGGCGTTGACCGAATCCGACTGCGTAGCACCGGCATTAGAGGCCGAGGCGGTATTCCACGCCACCGGTCTGACCACAAACCTCGGGCCGACGCTGGAGCAGCTCGCCGAGCTACAGCCGACTACGCTGGCGATCATGCACGGTTCGTCCTACACCGGCGACGGCGCCGGGCAGCTGCGGGCAATGGCCGACGGGTACGCGGCGATGGCGGGCCCTGGATGACGGCGCGGTGGACCCTTGCCGTTGTTCTCGCGCTGGGCGCCGTGCTGACCGGCTGCCACACGAGCACCCCGGGTACACCCGTCACGAGCCCGAAATCGCCCACCGAGCCGAACTTTCCGACCAGCCGGCCCACCAGGCCGACGGCCGCGCCGCCGACGACCCTCACGCCCGCACCCACCAGCTCGCCGACGGTGGCCGCACCGGGCGCGGTGCTGCCGCCGGAGAACGGTTACGTCTTCATCGAGACGAAGTCCGGCAAGACCCGGTGCCAGCTCAACGAGGAAGAGGTCGGCTGCGAGTCGGACTTCACCAATTCGCCGGTGATGAATGGCATGCATGCCAACGGCGTGCGGCTGACCGCGGACGGTGAAGTCAGTTGGCTGGTAGGCAATTTGGGCGACGTCCCCGCCGTCACCCTCGACGACCGGACGTACTCGGCGGTGGGCTGGACCATCGAGGCTCGCGAGGACGGCACCCGGTTCACCAACGACCGCACCCGCCACGGCATGACCGTGGCCGTCGACGGCGTGCAGTCGTTCTAGGATTCACCCATGACCGCCGCTCAGCGTGAACGTGCCGCACTGGTAGAGACCATGCGCACCGTCGGACCGGACGCACCCACCCTCTGCGGGGACTGGACGACCCGTGACCTGGCCGCACACCTGGTGGTTCGGGAACGCAGGCTGGATGCCACCGCCGGGGTCGTGGTCCCGTTCCTCGCCGGCTACACCGCCAAGGTTCAGCGGCAGGTCACCCAGTCGACCGACTGGGATGAGCTACTCGACAAGATCGCCTCCGGCCCACCGCCTTATTCGCCGTTCAAGATCCTCGACCCCGTAGCGAACATGGGCGAGATGTACATCCACCACGAGGACGTCCGCCGCGCCCAAACCGGTTGGGAACCAAGGCCGCTCGACGATGCGACGGTGACGGCGCTGGGCCGGGGACTTCCGATCATGGCCCGGCTCACCTTGGCCAAGGCGCCTGCGCGAGTATCGCTGCGCACGCCGGACGGGAAGACGCTGGTCACCGTCGGCCGCGGACCGGAACTGACCGTGACCGGCGAGCCGCAGGAGCTGCTGCTGTTCATCTCGGGCCGCGACGCCGTTCGACTGGAGTTCGACGGTGACCCTGCGCTGGTCGAAGCGGTGCGCGCATCTCGCCGCGGGCTCTAGCCTTACAGCCATGTCGAGCAAGATCAGGCTCGGCCTCGGAGCCGCAACACTTTTGGCGGCGACGGGATTGGTATTGGGCTGCGACACGACGATCGAAGGCCGGCCCTTCGTAAACCCCGTGCAGGCCACCTTACCGAGCTTTCGGCCAGCACCGTCGATCCCCACGCCACCGGCCACGACCCCACCGTCCGCATTTCCACAGGAGTTGGACCCCGACGCACAGGAATCCGTGGTCATATTGGCCGAGTCGGACCAGACGCGCTGCAAGATAACGCGAGCCGACGTCCAATGTGAGTCGCAGTTCGCGCACTCGCCGCTTATAGGCACGCGGCGCGCCAACAACGTATACGTCACCGCTGACGGGGCGGTGCGCTGGATGGTGAGCAACCTCGTCGTAAACCCCGCGGTCAAAATCGACTATCGGGTCTACCACGGGCTGGGCTGGACGATCGTCGCCACCGGAGACGGCACCCGGATCACCAACGACCGAACCGGTCACGGCATGTTTGTCAGCGTCGACCGAGTCGAAACGTACTAGCCGCCGACGAAATAAGCGGTGGCCGTGTCGAATTAGGCATCGGTGCGGGCTGGTGCGACGCAGAACATCAGGCCTATGCGATCCCGTTCCCGTCGCTGGGCGAGCGCTTCGACCGGCTGACCGAACAGCTGCACATCATCACCGGGCTGTGGACGACACCCGTCGGCGAGAAATTCGACTACGCGGGGACGCACTACACCGTGGCGGAATCCCCGGCGCTGCCCAAAGCTGTTCATCTCGGGCCGCGACGCCGTGCGGCTGGAGTTCGACGGTGGCGCAGCGCTGGTCGACGCGGTTCGCGCATCTCGCCGCGGCCTGTGAAATTTGCTGTAGAACGTTAGTTGCCCTGCGCGTCAGACGATTTGATTCTTCGAGGCCAACCCCGCAGGGGCGGAGGCGATGGCGCGGTGGATAGCCTCCGCCAGCGCAAGCGCAGTCTCTTCGGTCAGTTCGAGTGCGACGCGGGCCGACGGGCCCAGCGCTGGGTTGAGCACGTCGATGTTCACGGTGTGACCGTAGGGAGCGTGGGCCGGATGGTCGACGTAGACCGTCGCCTGGCTGGCACCGAACCAGCCCCTCGCACCCTTGCCGCTGCCGTCGACATCGATCTTTTCGGTCAGGTAGGTGCACATGCGTCAGCCCTCCACGTGCTTGGCGAAGAAGTCGTCGATGCGACGCCAACCGTCCAGCGCGGCTTCCACGCGGTACGCCGGGCGGTCGACCGAGAAGAACGAGTGTCCGGCCCCGTCGTAGGAGTGAAACTCGTGGCTCTTGCCCAACCGTGTCAACTCGGCGTCCAGCTTGGCCACCGCCTCCGGTGACGGGTAGCGGTCCTGGACGCCGAACAACCCCAGCAGCGGGCAGCTCAGATCCGGTGCCAGTCCCAGGATCGGCTTCATGCTCGCCGGCATGCCTTCCGGCGGATCCTCGACAACGAAAGCGCCGTAACAGTCCACTGCGGCATCCAGTTGCAACGAGCACGCCGCCAGGAACGCCTGCCGACCCCCCGAGCAGTGGCCGATCACTCCCGTCTTGCCGTTAGCGCCATCCAGGCCACCGAGATACTGCACGGCGCCCGCTACATCGCCGACGAGTCGGTCGTCGGGCACGCCGCCGGCGGCACGCACCGTGGCAGCCGCGTCATCGGGGTCAGCGCCCGGCGCCTCGCGGGAGTACAGGTTAGGGCAGACCGCGTTGTAGCCGGCCACGGCTAACCGACGGAGGAACTCCTTGGTCTCGCGGTCGTACCCCGGCATGTGGTGAATCCACACCACGCCACCGCGCGAGCCCGGCGCAAGCGGCACAGCACGGTACGCCTCGATTTCGTCGCCGCCGTGACCGGTGATTGTGATGGTTTCCGCACGAATTGCATCTGCGCTGACCACGGTCATCCGCGTTCCCTCCTGGGTGGCGTCGGGAGCAAGGTCGGGCGGCTAGCCCATAAGAACTAAACCGACGAGCCCAGTGCTGACAGTCCCGCGTCATAGCTGGGCTCGACGCCGATCTCGGGCACCAACTCGGCGTACGCCACGTTACCGTCGGCGCCGATCACCACAACAGCCCGCGCAAGCAGCCCGGCCATCGGACCGTCGACGATGGTGATGCCGTAATCCTCGCCAAAGCTGTCCCGGAAGGCCGATGCCGTCACGACGTTCTCGATCCCCTCGGCGCCACAGAACCGCTTCTGAGCGAACGGCAGATCTTTCGAGACGCACAACACGGACAGCCCGCTTGCCCCGGTGCGCTCATTGAATGTACGGACGCTGGTCGCGCACACAGGCGTATCCACGGACGGAAAGATGTTGAGCAACAGCGGCTTACCGCGGAACTGCTCGCTGGTCACCGCACCGAGATCAGTGCCGGTCAGGGTGAATTGGGGAGCGGTTGAACCGACGGCGGGCAACTCGCCGATCGTATGGATCGGGTTTCCGCGCAGCGTTATCTGTGCCATTCGTACAGTCTGCCAGGGCTGGCGCTACAGCTCTTGCCAGGGTGACTGCGGTTATCCACCCCTGAGGACTACGTTGAAGCCTTGGCTTTGCAGGGCGTTGATCGTGTCTTGTGCGTTGCCGAAACCGGACGGGGCCGCCGCAGCCGCGCTGGCGAATCCCAGCGTGGTGGCTGTGAAGCCGCCGATAACGGCGACTGCGAGGGTGAACGTGTTCACCCTCGAAACCCTTCTTCCAGGCGACCGGACTCACGGCAGCGGTTACAGTGACGACCTACGGGCAGCGCCTCTAGGCTGGCGGTCGTGGATTTCCGTGTCTTCGTCGAACCCCAGCAAGGTGCCACCTACTCCGATCAGCTCGCGGTCGCCCGTGCCGCCGAGTCACTCGGCTACTCGGCCTTCTTTCGGTCCGACCACTACGTCGCGATGAGCGGCGACGGGCGGCCCGGTCCGACCGACTCCTGGGTGACGCTGGCCGGCATCGCGCGCGAGACGTCGACGATCCGGCTCGGCACGATGGTCACCTCGGCGACCTTCCGCTACCCTGGCCCGCTGGCGATCTCGGTCGCCCAGGTCGACGAAATGAGCGGTGGCCGTGTCGAATTAGGCATCGGTGCGGGTTGGTTCGAGGCCGAACACCTGGCCTATGCCATCCCGTTTCCGCCCCTGGGCGAGCGTTTCGACCGGCTGACCGAGCAGCTGCACATCATTACCGGGCTGTGGACGACGCCCGTCGGCGAGACATTCGACTACGCGGGGACGCACTACACCGTCGCGGAATCCCCGGCGCTGCCCAAACCAGCCCAGTCGCCGCACCCGCCGATCATCATCGGTGGCGGCGGCGCCAAGCGCACACCCGCGCTGGCGGCGCAGTTCGCCGCCGAGTTCAACATCCCGTTCGCACCGCTGGACGTGGCCAAGACCCAGATCGAGCGGGTCGGCGCGGCGCTTACCGACGCAGGACGGTCGGCAGAATCGCTGACGTATTCGGCGGCCTTCGTGATCTGCGCCGGGCGCGACGACGCGGAGATCGCGCTGCGAGCATCCGCGATCGGCCGGGAGGTGGACGAGCTACGCAGCAACTCCCCGACGGTAGGAACGCCCGCCGAGATCGCCGACAAGCTGGCCGCCTACGTAGAGGTGGGCGTGCAGCGGGTGTACCTGCAGTTCCTCGACATGTCCGACCTCGACCACCTCGAGTTCTTCGCCACCGAGGTTGTACCGCAATTCGGCTGACCCAGCGTCTGGCCGCGGGCCGCGGCTACTATCACTGGCCATGGCCGGCCAGTACCCCGACGACCTCGACGACGAGCAGTCGCCGTCGTCTGCGCCGTGGTACAACCGCACCCCGGCGGTGATCGGGGCGAGCGTGGTCGGCCTCGCCGTGGTCGGCATTCTCATCGCGGCGGTGACATTTGTTTCGCGCCAGTTCAACGAGCCCGAGCAGGCCCCCCTGAACTACGTCGAGCCGTCGTTTTCGGCGACCGCCACCGGTTCGTCGTCGACACCGACCACGACGGCCACGATCACCAGCACCAGCCCCCCGGTCACCACCGACATCAACGGGCCGTCGTCCACCACCTCGTCCTCGTCGGACACCTCGAGCAGTGACACGTCGACCCCCACCCGGACCGCGTGGACCAAGCCGTACACCCCGCCAAGCGGCGACGAGTCAGCGCCGACGACGACACGTCGCGGCCCGCGCACGAATGTGACACGCACGCTCTATCCGCAGCCCTGAACGCCTACGATCAGTGCCCGTGGCGCGCTTCGGACCTCCCGACGACCCGAACTACCCTCAGGACGAGCCGACCGCCTACGCCAACTACGGCGACTACGGTCCGCCACCCGGTCGGCCACCAGGTCCGCCGCCCGGCCCTCCGCCCGGGGAACCGCTCCCCTGGTATCGCAAACCCGTGGCGCTGGTCGCATTCGGCGCGCTCGGCGCGGTGCTCATCGCGCTGATCATCTTCGGCCTTGCCAAGCTACTCACCGGTGGCACATCGGACACCCCGCCGACCACGCTCACCCCGATCACCCGCACCACGACGTCGATGACCGCGCCGACGACAACGACGGCCGCCACCACGACGACGGAGCCGACCACCACCACGACGACCGAACCCACCACGACAACAACCACAACCACTACAACCACCACCACGACGACGACCGAACCGAGCGTCAGCACAAGTACAAGCACCAGCACGGTGACGCAGACCGTCACGGTCCCACCACCGCCACCCTGACGTGACCCGCGCCGCCTACGCCCACGACGCCTTCGTGATCCTCGATCCCGGCG
>JAVRPG010000935.1:0-5978 GCA_032162325.1 Mycobacterium sp.
GGCGGTGCGCAGCCAGCTGCGCGGCGAGGGCAGGCGGTTCGTGCGCTCGATGAAGCGTCCGCTCGCGGTGCCGGTGCTGCACCTGCGCGGCGACGCCGACCCTTACGTGCTGGCGGATCCGGTGTACCGCACACAGCACTACGCTCCACATGGCCGCTACGTATCCATTGCCGGCGCAGGACATTTCGGCCACGAAGAAGCACCTGAGGTGGTCAACGAGCAGCTGTCGCGGTTCCTGGCGCAGGTGTACGGCTAGCCGACGCAGGCGCCCGTCGCGACGCGCTCCGTGTTGCCGAGCTTCACGAGCTGGCGTGAGACTTCCTTCCCGGTCAGCACGAATCCGGTGTCGGCGTCGTCGACTGCGGCGCCGAACACCACGCCCAGCACCTTGCCCGTCCGGTCGATCATCGGGCCACCCGAATTTCCTTGCCGCACAGTGCCTCTGATCGTGTACACCTCGCGAGTCACGGTGGCGGTGCGGTAGATGTCGGGGCCGTTGAGCTCGATCGTCTCGCGCACGCGGGCCGGCGTTGCGACGAAGTCGCCGCCGCCGGGGTAGCCCATCACGACGGCGTCGGTGCCGGTCGGCGCGGTACCCTCGGCGAATGACAGGGGCGGCGACGGCAGGTTCGGCACGTCGAGTATCGAGATGTCGGCTTCGGGGTCATACGAGACCACGCCTGCGTCGTAGGTTTGGCCCTCGACCTCGACCGTGACGCTGTCGGAGCCCGCGACCACGTGCGCGTTCGACATCACGCGGTTCGGTGCGACGACGAAACCGGTACCCTCCAACACCTTTTGGCATCCGGGTGCGACACCGCGGATCTTGACGACGCTCGGCCGGGTGGCCACAACGACGGCGTCGGTGGCCAGCGCGGCATCCGGGGCATCGACCGCGATGATCGGGGTACGTCCGTACTCCGACAACACGTCCGGCAAGCCGGACGTGTCCAGCAGTGCCGACAGCCGCGTCGGGACGGACCTCAGCCAGCTGGGGGCCACCTCGTCCACCTGGGCCAGCACCTTCGACCCGCGCACGGCGGCGGCCAGGTTCGGTTGGTCCGACGAGGTCAGCGGGGTGGCCAACATCCACGCCGCGACCAGCACCGCGACCAGCTGCAGTCCTACACCGATCACCGAGTCGAAGGTCCGCAGCACGCGGTTGCGGAGGGCGCCGCGCACCGCGCGGCCCAGCACCACACCGGCGATCTCACCGATCACCACGAGCGCGAGGATCAGGAACAGCGTGACGAACAGCTTGGCGCGGGGGCCGCTGATGTCGGTGACGATGTGCGGCGCGAGCAGCACCCCCGCGACCGCGCCGAGAACCACCCCGACGAACGACAGCAGGGAGCCAAGCGCGCCCGAACGCCACCCGGAGATGGCAGCGACGAACGCGATCGCGAGGACGGCAAGGTCAAGCCACTGTGACGATGTCATTGTTGAGCTTCACCGTAGCTGTCCTCGTGCCCGACGAGGGCCATTGCGGCGTCGAGTTCGCGAACGTCGTCGGTGTTCCACGGCCGGGCCCAGCCCGCCACGTCGAGCATCGCCGAGATCACCTGACCGGTGAACCCCCACACCAGCATCTCGTTGAGCAGGAACGCCGGGCCGGCGAATCGGCGCGTATTCTCCTTGCGGTACACCATGATCCGGTTCTCGGGGTTGATGAACGCGCGCACCGGTACCCGCGCGACGATCGCGGTCTCTGATTCGTCGACGACGCCCACCGGCCCAGGATCTGACGAGTAGGCCAGCACGGGTACGACGTGGAACCCGGACGGCGGGATGAACATCCGCTCCAGCGTGCACAGCGGTTGCAGCCGGCTGGTGTCGATGCCGGTCTCCTCGTTGGCTTCGCGCAGCGCGGTGGACACCGGTCCGTCGTCGCCCGGGTCGGCCGCTCCGCCCGGGAACGCGGCCTGGCCCGCGTGGTGGCGCAGCGTCGAAGCCCGCACGGTGACCAACAGGTCGGCATCCTCGGGCAGGCCGCCGGAGGGCGAGTCCACCGGGCCCGAGAACAGCACCAGCACCGCGGCGTCGCGCTTTTCTCCGGTGATCACCGCCTTGGTGTTTGCGGCGGTGACCAGCGCCAGCACCTCCGGGGGCACTCGCCTGCGATAGGCCCGCTTCACGTCGCGGCAGTTGTCGGTAAGCGGCTTGAGCCAGGGCGGGGCGGCGTCGGGGGCCAGCACGCCCGATCCACTGCCCCAGCTCACCCCGACCCTCCAATCTTTGGGTCCACCGCCGCGGCGATCTCGTCGGCGCTGGCGAAGGACCGCGGCAGGACTTCGGCAACGCTACCGTCCGCGCGCAGCACGACCGTCGCTGGCATAACGTTGGGTACGCGCAATGCGGCGGCGATCAGCCTGCGTCCGTCCTGCAGTGTCGGGAGTCGCACACCGAGCTCAGCCAGCCGCAGCAATGCCGCGGCCTCGTTCTCGTCCTGGTGCACGGTCAGCACGGTGACGCCGGGCCCGGCTCGGCGCTGGTACTCGGCCATGGCGGGCAATTCCTCGGCGCACGGCGCGCACCAGTAGGCCCACAGATTGAGGACCGTCGTTCTGCCTGCGACAACCTTGGCGACGTCGACAGGTGTGCCGTCGCCTGCGCATTCGAGGGTGATGCCGCGCTGGGCCCACGACCGCAGGTCAGGGGACTGCTCTGGGCCGGGCCCCGACCCAGCCGACGGGCACGGAGGAAGGCCGGCGCGGGCACGGGGGCCGGCGAGTGCCTCGGCGGTGTCCGCATCGCGGCGGTCACGAGCCTGGCCTGTCCCGATCGAACCGGTCGGCGAACCGTTGTCCCCCAACTGCGTCCATAACGCCACGCCGAGCGCGACCACGACGACCATCACCGCGACGGTCCAGCGGGTCGATGTACTCATCGGGCGGGGGTTGGGATAGACACCGTGCGCAGGCGCTAGAGCCCGGCCAGCGCCAGCAGGTGCTCGGTCTCCGGCCCCTTGACCAGCGGCGCGGCGACCAGCGGATCGGTCGGCCCTGTGCCGAACGACGGGCAGTCCTTGGCCAGTACGCACACGCCGCATGCCGGTTTCCGCGCGTGGCACACGCGGCGGCCGTGGAAGATCACCCGGTGGCTCAGCAGCGTCCACTCGCTGCGCTCGATGAGCTCGCCGATCGCGTGCTCGACCTTGACCGGATCCTCCTCGGCGGTCCAGCGCCAGCGTCGCACCAGCCGGCCGAAATGGGTGTCCACGGTGATCCCGGGAATGTCGAAGGCATTGCCGAGGATGACGTTGGCCGTCTTGCGACCGACACCGGGCAGCGTCACCAACTCGTCCATGGTGTTGGGAACATTGCCGCCGAACCGCTCCACCAGTTCCTGGCCGAGCCGGATCAGCGAATTGGCCTTGTTTCGGTAGAAGCCGGTGGGCCGGATGAGCTCTTCGAGTTCGGTGCGGTCGGCCTGCGCGTAATCCAGTGCAGTGCGGTAGCGCTTGAACAATGCCGGAGTGGTGAGATTGACCCCCTTGTCGGTGCTCTGCGCCGACAAAATGGTCGCCACCGTCAGTTCCAGCGGATTGGTGAAGTCCAGCTCGCAGTAGACATGCGGAAACGCTTGTGCCAGTGTGCGATTCATCCGGCGAGCGCGGCGGACCAGGCCGATCCGGGTCTCGTTGTCCCACTTCCGCGAGGTGGCGCGCCGAGCCGGCTTGGCGGCTGCAGGCCCGCCTGCTGAAGTCTCACCCACGGTCACAGGTGCCAGCCTACTGAGGGGGTCTGACTCGCCAGGAGCGGACCGGTGCGGACCGGTGGCATTTCGTGATCCCGCTGAGACCTTCGCCGTGTTTACTTCACCCTTGTGTCTTGGTTGCTCGCTGCTTTTATTCCGGGGTTGCTGATGTTGGCAACATTCGGGCTGCAGCGGCTCGAATCGAGCCTCGAGGACGACACCGTCTCGGCCTCGGATGTGGCCGAGTTTCTCGAGCAAGCCGAGCCCGATGACGTGAACACGCTGGCACGGGAGGGCATGGGCCGAGCGCTGCACAGCCTGCATCAGCGGTTGGGTGAACAGGATTGGCCGCTGGACGGCGGAATCGGTGCCGCTGATATGCCAAGTTTGCCAACACGGCTGTACATGCATCACGGGTCCAATACTGAATTTCAGCCGACTCGACATGCCAATCGTGTGTAGCGTGGTCTAGTCGCGAAATGGCGTACCTCTGGACTGATCTCGCTAACCAGTCAGAGGTCGCGTGAGCATGTCATATCACCCAACAGCTTAAGAGGGGCAACGTGGACGAGATCCTGGCGCGGGCCGGAATCTTCCAGGGAGTCGAACCCAGCGCCGTATCCGCGCTGACCAAGCAATTGCAGCCCGTCGACTTCCCGCGCGGGCACACCGTGTTCGCCGAGGGAGAGCCTGGCGATCGGCTGTTCATCATCATTTCGGGCAAGGTCAAGATCGGCCGCCGTTCGCCGGACGGCCGCGAGAATCTGCTGACCATCATGGGTCCGTCGGACATGTTCGGTGAGCTCTCGATCTTCGACCCCGGCCCGCGGACGTCGAGCGCCACGACCATCACCGAGGTGCGGGCGGTGTCGATGGACCGCGACGCGCTGCGCGCGTGGATTGCCGATCGCCCTGAAATCGCTGAGCAATTGCTGCGAGTACTGGCCCGCAGACTCCGTCGCACCAACAACAACCTGGCCGACCTGATCTTCACCGACGTGCCCGGCCGGGTGGCCAAGCAGCTGCTGCAACTGGCGCAGCGGTTCGGCACGCAGGAGGGCGGCGCGCTGCGCGTGACGCATGACCTGACGCAGGAAGAGATCGCGCAGTTGGTCGGCGCATCTCGCGAGACGGTCAACAAGGCGCTGGCCGATTTCGCCCACCGCGGCTGGATTCGCTTGGAGGGCAAGAGCGTGTTGATCTCCGACTCCGAACGTCTGGCCCGCCGCGCGCGCTAGTTCGCGCGCAAGTAGTCGAGTTGGGCTTGCACGCTCCACTCCGCTGCGTCCCATAGCTTTTCGTCGACGTCGGTGTAGACGTGTTCGACGATCTGCCGCGCGCTGGCGTCGTCGCCGAGCGCATGCAGCGCATCGCGCACCTGATCGAGCCGCTCCTCGCGGTGCGCCAGGTACATGGCGCTGACGGCTTCCAGGTCGTCGAGATCGGGGCCGTGGCCGGGCAGTACGGTTCGATGCCCGAGGCCGTGCAGCCGTCGCAGCGACTCCATGTACTCGGCGAGGCTGCCATCCTCGTTGTCGATGACGGTGGTGCCGCGGCCCAGCACGGTGTCGGCGGTCAGCACCGCGTCGTCGAGCAGAAACGACACCGAGTCGGCGGTGTGGCCCGGCGTGGCCATCACCGTGATGCGCAGGCCCGCGGCGTCGATGACCTCGCCGTCGGTCAACGGACCGCCGAGCCCGCGCAGAAACCCGCTGCCCACGGAGCGGACGACGGCGCCGGTGCGCTCGACGATCTTGTCGATGCCGCCGGTGTGATCCTCATGCTTGTGGCTGATCAGCACGAGCGGGATCGTGCCGAGCTCGGCGACCTTCGCAATGTGGTCATCGTCCTCGGGTCCCGGGTCGACGATCACCATCTCGTCGCTGCCGGGACCGCGCAGCACCCAGGTATTGGTGCCCTCGAGCGTCAGCAGGCCGGGGTTGTTGCACAGCAGCACGGACGCGGTCTCGGTGACGGGGCGCAACAGCCCGTACGCGGGATGCTCGAGGGTCACGCGACCTCCGCCCGATTGTCGCTCACGCGACCTCCGCCCGATTGTCGCTCACGCGACCTCGACGATCAGCTCGACCTCGACCGGCGAATCCAACGGCAGCTCCGATACCCCGACCGCGGAACGGGCGTGCGCACCAGCGTTGCCGAACACCTCGCCGAGCAAATGCGAGGCCCCGTTGATGACGCCCGGTTGCCCGTTGAATCCCGGCGCGGAGGCGACGAAGCCGACGACCTTGACCACGCGCGTGACGCTGTCGATGCCGACCAGC
>JAVRPG010000936.1:0-4236 GCA_032162325.1 Mycobacterium sp.
ATCTCGGACGTGCCGCGTATCTGAACCGGTATGACGACAATCGCAGACAAAACAGTTCTGGTTACCGGAGGCAATCGCGGCATCGGACGGGCGCTGGTTGCGGAAGCCCTGAGGAGAGGCGCGAAACTGGTGTATGTCGGTACGCGCAAACCCGTGGCCAACTCCGATGCGCGCATCACACCTGTGCAACTGGACGTCACCAACGTGGCCCAGATCCAGCAAGCCGTGGGTGACGTCGGGACTCTCGACGTCCTGGTCAACAACGCCGGCATAGCGCTCTACGACGACTTGACAGATCGGGCCACGCTCGAACGACACCTCGCCGTCAACTTGTTCGGCACGTACAGCGTGATCCAAGCCTTCCTGCCGTTGCTGAGTTGTTCAAGGGGCGCCATCGTCAACAACCTGTCGGTGAACGCGCTTGCTCCCTTGCCGCTAATCCCCGCCTACTCGATCTCGAAGGCCGCCGCGTTCTCGCTGACGCAGTCGCTGCGCACTCTCTTGGCCGACCGGGGCGTCAGTGTTCACGCCGTCCTGACCGGCATCGTGGATACCGACATGACAAGGGACCTCGACGCACCGAAGGCTTCGCCAGAGTCCGTCGCGCGAGCCATCTTCGACGGAGTGGAGAACGAGGAAGAGGACATCTTCCCCGATGCAATGTCGGAATCTATGGCGCACGGCTGGCGCGGTGGTCCGGCCAAGGCGCTCGAGCGGCAGTACGCGGCGCTCGCGGTGGCCGAACGCATCAACGCACACGGTAGCTCGGGATAACCCCGATCTGACCTTCGCGCAACAGGTCTCCAGCCTTCGGCTCGCCGATAAATTCCTCGCGCACATCGCCAATTGCGAACACCCTGTGATCCGAGTGTCCGGAGTGCTCGGCGATCACCGGCAAGATTCGACGTCGAGGCCGAAAGCTCTAACCCAGTGCGACGAGTTCGTTGCCGCGCTGCTCGAGGATCGTCGAACCCGCCACCGCCGGAACCACAGCCGCCGAACTCGGCGGCCTTTGCACCAGAATGTGTTCGACACCGTTGCCGGTGGCCGGGTCGAACACGTCATACCCGCCGGTGACGGGAACCAGC
Source organism: Mycobacterium sp. (assembly GCA_032162325.1). Taxonomy (GTDB): domain Bacteria; phylum Actinomycetota; class Actinomycetes; order Mycobacteriales; family Mycobacteriaceae; genus Mycobacterium. The sequence goes on from JAVRPG010000936.1 coordinate 1,089, forward strand.
AACCGCCCGGCCATCATCGTCGCGGGCCCCAGCGGAATATTGGCGCCTGACGCGGTGACCGTGTAGCGGTAGCGAAGTCCGTTGGCGGAGAACACCATTACGGAATCACCGGTCCACCACGTGATCAGGTCACCGGCCCGCGACATGGTCGCGTTCGGTGACGGCGGCTTGGGCACCAGGGTGCTGGCGACGGTCGCGCCGGTCTCGTCGACGATGTTGACCGTCGGCTTAGGGGTGGGCACGTAGACCGCCGTCGTCGTATCGGACACCGCGATGACGCGGGCGCCGGAGTCGTCGACGACGCCGGGCTGCGGCACGTATTTCAGGTTGGGCGTGTCTTCTTCGTCGGCGGGCCGCAGCAGCGTCAGCCGCAGGTCGGCCTGTTTCGGGCAGGCCTCCAGCACCGACACGGCCGTGGAACTTGCCTCCGCCGACGCCAGCCTGCACACCGGCGAGGCAGGCGTGCCCGGCTTGATCCGGGCGTCAAGTGAGCCGTAGGACAGCATCCGGACCATGTCCGAGCGCCACACCTCCAGGCGGCTGTCCCCGGCCGACAGCACCGTGGTGCCATCTGCGGACAGCCGGACTTCCGGGTCGGCGTATGCGGTGCGGCTGGGTCCGCGCCGGCCGGTCTTGGCGTCGATCGTGCTGACCTGCCCGCAGCCGCGGACGTCGGGATACACCGCGACCGCGTAGTTGTAGACATAGGTGACGCCGCACAGCTCGAGGTCACGCGCGTAGCGCCACAGCGTGTTTCCGGTGGCGGGGTCGCGGCCATCGACCTCGCGAGCGTCACCGGTGACCACACTGCCCGCCACCACCAACGGCGTCGTGGTCTTCGGGCTCCCCGCCGTCCACAGCTGCCGCAGTGAACCGGGCACCGCCTTGGCGGGGGTGAGGTTCGGCACGGGCGTTGCGGCGGGTCGGCTGATGGTGGCTCGGGCGTCGCTGGTCCACCAGATCAGGGCGGCGACGACGGCGACCACTGCCGCGATCACCACGGCCGCCACAACGTCGCCCTTGGTGCGGCGTTCGGGTTTGACCATCCGTCGGAGGTGAACCTCGGTTAGCCGGCGTTCGCGGCGGTGGCCTTGCGCGGGCGACGGCGACGACGGCGCTGGCCGGAGCGCGACGCGTCGGTGTCGTCGGCGGTCGCGTCGTCCTCGGCGGGTGCGCTCTGCTCGGCCGTCGCCCCGGGATGCCCGGTGACCGACTCGCCGCCGCGGGTGCGCCTGCGGTTGCGGGTGCGCGCGGGCCGGTCGGCGGACTTGTCGGCCGGCGCGCGCTTGGTCGGCGTCTTGCGTGGTTCGCCGACCGTGCCCTTGGCGTCCGACGGGATGTCCAGCTCGGCGTAGATGTGCGGTGAGCTGGAATATGTCTCAGCGGGATGGGGACAGCCCAGGCCCAGCGCCTTGTCGATCATTTCCCAGCGAGCCAGTTCGTCCCAGTCCACCAGCGTGACTGCGATACCGGTCTTGCCTGCGCGGCCGGTGCGGCCGATGCGGTGCACGTAGGCCTGCTCGTCCTCGGGGATCTGGTAGTTGATCACGTGGGTGATGTCGTCGATGTCGATGCCTCGGGCGGCCACGTCGGTGGCCACCAGCACGTCGACGTCGCCGGTCCGGAACGCCTTGAGCGCCTTCTCGCGGGCGGCCTGGCCGAGATCGCCGTGCACGGCGCCGACCTTGAAGCCCCGCGCCGCCAGTTCGTCGGCGACCTTCTGCGCGGTGCGCTTGGTGCGGGTGAAGACCATCGTCGCGCCGCGGCCCTTGGCCTGCAGCACGCGGCTGACGAGTTCGACCTTGTCCAGCGCGTGGGCGCGGTAGACGAACTGCTCGGTGGTGGCGTGCACAGCCGATGAGTGCGGCGCCTCGGCCCGGATATGGGTGGGCTGGTTCATGAAGGTGCGGGCCAGCGTGATGATCGGGTCCGGCATGGTCGCCGAGAAGAGCATCGACTGCCGCGTGTCGGGAATCTGCCGCAGGATTCGCTCGATGTCGGGCAGGAAGCCCAGGTCGAGCATTTCGTCGGCCTCGTCGAGGACGAGCATCGACAGCCCGCCGAGTTGCAAGTGGCCCTGCTGGGCCAGGTCGAGCAGGCGTCCTGGGGTGCCGACGACGACGTCGACGCCCTTTTGCAGCGCCTCGATCTGCGGCTCGTAGGGCCTGCCGCCATAGATGGAAACGACCGTGACGTTGCGCTCAGCTGTGTCCGATGTCGGCGCCGGTGCGCCTCCGGTGGTGAGGTGTTTAGCCGCGGTCGCCAGGTCACCGGACACCTGCAGGCACAGCTCCCGGGTCGGGACGACTACGAGCGCGCGCGGGATACCGCTCAGGGCACGTTCAGGGTCGGTGGTGATGCGCTGCAGCATCGGCACGCCGAACGCATAGGTCTTACCCATGCCGGTGCGGGCCTGCCCGATCAGGTCGTCGCCGGCAAGCGCCATCGGCAACGTCAGTTCTTGGATGGCAAACGGATGCGTGATGCCTTGCTCTGCCAGTGCGCGGACAATTTCGTCGCGAACTCCGAGTTCAGCAAATGTTGAATTGAGATGCGTCATACGCGGGAGAGGTAGCCTTTCAATTGTCAATCCTCATGGCGTCCACGCGCGCACGAGTTTGACGAAAAGCTTCGCGGGGCCCCTGCACTGAGGTAGGCGGGCCGACTGCGTGCACGCACATTTCTTAGGTAGCGGCGAAGTGATCGGAGTCACTACTGAGTGATTTCCATGCCACTACCTACAGACATGATAGCTGGCCGGGTTTGCCCAACGGTCGGCGCGCCCGTCGGCGTCTAGAGTTGGGCCATGAATTCGACGCCGCCTGCGCCCTCTCCCGAGCAGACCACGTCAGGCGTGTCGGCCGACCATCCCGGCGTCGACGAGTTGTTCGCGCTGCTGGCCTACGGCGAGGTGGCGGCGTTCTACCGGCTCACCGACGAGGCGCGGATGGCGCCGAACCTGCGGGGCCGAATCAACATGGCCAGCATGGCCGCCGCGGAGATGAACCACTACGAGGTGCTCCGGGATGCGTTGGAGCGCAGGGGAGTCGACGTGGTGCCCGCGATGACGAAGTACGCGTCGACGCTGGAGAACTACCACCGGCTGACCACACCGAGCACCTGGCTGGAAGCACTGGTGAAGACCTAC
>JAVRPG010000937.1:0-3387 GCA_032162325.1 Mycobacterium sp.
AGTTCGAGACACTGCTCTACAAGACGGAACCGCCCGTTGCCACCATCACTCTGAACCGGCCCGAGCACCTCAACACCATCGTCCCGCCGATGCCGGACGAGATCGAAAAGGCCATCGGGCTGGCCGAACGCGACCCCGCCATCAAGGTCATCGTGCTGCGCGGCGCCGGTCGCGCGTTCTCCGGCGGCTACGACTTCGGCGGCGGCTTCCACCACTGGGGCGACGCGATGAACACCGACGGCCGCTGGGACCCCGGCAAGGACTTCGCCATGGTCAGCGCCCGCGAGACCGGGCCGACCCAGAAGTTCATGGCGATCTGGCGCGCATCCAAACCCGTCATCGCCCAGGTGCACGGCTGGTGCGTCGGCGGCGCCAGCGACTACGCGCTGTGCGCCGACATCGTCATCGCCAGTGATGACGCCGTCATCGGCACCCCCTATGCCCGCATGTGGGGCGCCTACCTCACCGGGATGTGGCTCTACCGGCTGTCGCTGGCCAAGGCGAAGTGGCACTCGTTGACCGGTGAGCCGCTGACCGGAAAAGAAGCCGCCGCACTAGAACTCATCAATGAGTCCGTCCCGTTCGAGCAACTCGAAGCCCGCGTCGCGGAGGTCGCCGCGAAGCTCACGAACATCCCGCTCTCCCAGTTGCAGGCGCAGAAGCTCATCGTCAACCAGGCCTACGAGAACATGGGCCTGGCTTCCACGCAGACGCTCGGCGGCATCCTCGACGGGTTGATGCGCAACACCCCCAACGCGCTGCAATTCATCGACACCGCCGCCAACGAGGGTGTGCGCGCGGCGATCGAGCGCCGCGACGGGCCATGGGGCGACTACAGCCAAGCCCCGCCGGAGCGCCGCCCCGATCCGGACAATGTGATCGAGCCCTAGTCGCGTCGGCGCAACCCGCCAAGTATTGACACCAGCACTCCGAACACCACCAGCACACCGCCCGCGGCCAGCGTCAGGTTCAGCCACTGATGCAGGCTGCCCTCGGCGTGGTTGACCATCGCGCCTGCGACCTGGCGGATGTCGCCCTCCGTGCGGTCCAGCGCAGTGTTGATATAGCGCCGCGCCACCTCCAGCCCGGCCCAGCCGGCAGCACCCACCAGCAAAGCTGAAACACCCAGCGCCGCAAGCACTTTGCCGCGTGACCGCGCCGCCGCCAACGTCAGCAGCGCGAGCACTCCCGTCAAGATCGTCGCACCCACACTGACCCACGGACCCCACGTCGACAACTGGCGCAGCTGACCCGGTCGCACGCTGCCGGACAAGTTCTCGGTCAGCGGCACCTCCAACGTCGACGGTGCTTCGATGCCGAACTGCTGCAGCGTCTGCCGGAAGGAGGAATCGCTGAGCATCGGCGACAGGTCGATCTGCCACCGCCCCGACGCGTCGGCCTGCTGGACGGAGTCGGTGAACATCCAGCGATGGGCGATCCGATTTGCCTGGGCGAACTGACCGGGGAAGACCGGGCTGGCGGTGTACGTGCCCGCCGCGCTCTGCAGTAGGTCCGTGCTGACGTCATACCCCGTGCCCTCGACCAGCTTCTTCAGCTGCGTGCCGAGCTCGTTGGCCATCGCCTGCTGCAACTGCGGTTCTTTGGCCGCAGATGTGGCGAGCGCCGAGTAGCCGTTCTCGTCGACGACGTTCTTCTGAGCCCACGACGTCGGAACCGCCACGGCCAGCGCGGCCGTCGTGATGATCCAGAGGAACAGCGTCGCGACGAAGCGCACGCGCGTCCTCCTTGCCTTGACGCGCCTGCACCGCGCTCAGTCGGAAAGGGCGCGCCCCACAATGAGGGGGTCGGCTACAGCGACCACCTCACGGTCTTTGTTGTCGTAGTCGAACTTACCCAGGACGTGGCGCATGGCGTTGACGCGGGCGCGCTTCTTGTCGTTGCTCTTGACGACCGTCCACGGCGCGATGTCGGTGTCGGTGAGCGCGAACATGTCCTCCTTGGCCGCGGTGTAGGCCCCCCATTTGTCCAGCGAGGCCAGGTCGGTCGGCGACAGCTTCCACTGACGCACCGGGTCGACCTGGCGGATCGTGAATCGGGTCCGCTGTTCGGACTGCGTGACCGAGAACCACAACTTGGTCAGGCTGATGCCGTCGTTGACCAGCATCTGCTCGAACAGCGGCGCCTGGCGAACGAACTCCTCGTGCTGGTCGGGTGTGCAGAAGCCCATCACCCGCTCGACACCCGCCCGGTTGTACCAGGACCTGTCGAACAACACGAGCTCGCCTGCAGCGGGCAGGTGGTTGACGTAGCGCTGGAAGTACCACTGGGTGCGTTCGCGCTCGGTCGGCTTCTCCAGCGCGACGACGCGGGCGCCGCGCGGGTTGAGGTGCTCCATGAACCGCTTGATGGTGCCGCCCTTGCCCGCCGCGTCACGACCCTCGAAAACGATGACGTGTCGCAGCCCGTTGGCCTGGCTCCACTTCTGCAGCTTCAACAGCTCGATCTGCAGCAGCCGCTTCTGCTCCTCATATTCGGCGCGCGACATGCGGTGGTCGTATGGGTAGCCCTCGCGCCAGGTGTCAACATCGGATCCGCTCGGGTGATGCACCAGCACGGGGTCATCGTCATCCTCATCGCGGACGGTGTAGTACTCCGTCCCTTCGAGCATCGTCACCGGCAAAAGGTATCGAGGCGCGTGTACGTGCAGGTGACGTGCGGCTGAACGGCAGGGGCGCTACTTGGCGGCGCGACGCGGCGTGACGAGCGCCAATTTGGTCATCAGCTTGTTCATCCGCTTGAGCGCCTTGGGCGAATTGTTGTAGTAGTTGCCGCCCGCGCCGACGTTGGTGCGCGGCGCCACCACCGCCTCCTGGCGGCAGAACTTGCGAAGACCCTCCGCCCCGCCGAATCGCGCCCCGATTCCTGACGTCTTCCAGCCGCCCATCGGCGCCGTCGTGCACATCAGGTTGGAGATCACGTCGTTGATGTTCACTGCGCCGCAATCCAGTTGCACCGCAACTGCTTTGGCACGCTCGACGTCTCCGGAGAACACCGAGGCGCTCAGGCCGTACGGGCTGTCGTTCGCCAGCCGGATCGCCTCGTCGACCGACGAGACCTTCATGATCGGCAGCGTCGGGCCGAATGTCTCCTCGGTCATACAGGTCATCGAATGGTCCACGTCGACCAGCACCGTCGGCGGGTAGAAGCTGCCAGGGCCGTCCGGGCGCTGGCCGCCGGTGAGCGCCTTCGCTCCGGCGGCCACGGCGTCGCGGACATGGCGCTCGGTAACCGCGACCTGGCTGTCGTCGATCTGGGAGCCGAAGTCATAACCCTCGCCCGCACCCATCTTGAGCTTCTGCACATCGCGCACCACCGCGTCGACGAACCGGTCGTAGACGGACTCCAGCGCGTACACCCGCTCCACCG
>JAVRPG010000938.1:0-5796 GCA_032162325.1 Mycobacterium sp.
CGAGGGCGTAGTGCCGAAGTGTCTCCAGCAGCCGGTAGCGCACGACCGGCCCTCGCTCCTCGACGATCACCAGCGACTTGTCGACGAGCGAGGTCAGGAGCTCGAGCATGTCCGGGTCGTGAAGGTCATCACCCCCGGCGACGCGCTCTACGGCTTCGAGCGTGAATCCGCCTGCGAACACGCCCAGCCGTCGCAGCAGGATGCGCTCGTCGGTGCTCAGCAGGTCGTGGCTCCACTCCACCGAGGCGCGGAGGGTCTGGTGACGCGGGGCGGTACGGACCGTACCGGTCAGAAGGCTGAACCGATCACCCAAGCCCGCTGCGATCTGCTGCACGGTCAGCATGCGCACCCGTGCGGCGGCGAGCTCGACCGCCAGCGGTATGCCGTCGAGCTCCCGGCAGATCCGCGCTACTACCGGACCGGTCTCGTCGCGGAGAGCAAAGTCCGGCCGGACCTTGCGCGCACGGTCCACGAACAGCCGCACCGCCTCGGATTGGCCAAGCGCCGCGACCGTCCGGCATTCGGGCTCGGCCCGGGGAAGTGAAAGCGATGGCACCCGCCAGGTCGTCTCTCCGGCCAGGCCCAGTGGCGCGCGGCTCGTCGCGAGGATCGTGACGCGCGGGCAGGAGGCGAGGAGCGTCGCGGCGATCGGCGCGATCTCCTCGAGCACGTGCTCGCAACTGTCGAACAGCAGCAGCGCCTCGCGCCCGGCCAGGTATGCGGACGCCACCTGCATCTGCGTCAGGCCGACCGATGTCCGCAGGCCCATCGCGCCGAGCAGGGCCTCCGCTACACGCAGCGGGTCGCTGAGCGGAGCGAGGTCGAGCCACCACGTTCCGTCCTTAAAGCGCTCCGGCGTAACGGCCGCGAGTTGCAACGCCAGCCGTGTCTTGCCGGCCCCGCCGGTTCCGGTGAGGGTCAACAGCCGCGTCTGTGTGAGTTCCTTCGCAAGCTCGCGCAGCTCTACGTCGCGCCCCACAAAGCTGGTCGCCGGCCGCGGGAAGTTGCTCGGCAGCACGCCGAGTGATTGCGGGTCGAGCGACGCCAGGGGCTCCGGCTGCGTCATCGCGATAAGGGCGTGGAGCCGACCGGGCGCGAGCTCATGCCGGCGGTCCGGTGGCCGCGGGATCGGCCACGTCTTACCGAAAGATCCGCCATCCGGCCGACATTGCACCCCTTAACCGCGCCTAGCGTCGCCTGCGAAGCGGTGGATCGCTGCACATCACGACCATATGGCAACAGACGGGGAGGAGATAACGATGAGCAACGCCCGATGGACGCATCATGTGCTGTGGGCAGTCCTGGTAGGCGCCCTGTGTCTCGGCGTCGGCGCATCGCCGGCGACGGCCAGCTCCGGCCACTACAAGACGCTGACACTCACGGGTCATTGGGTCGACGGGCCTGACGACACCACGTATCTCGCCCCGGATTGCCATCCGGATGCGCCACCGCCAGGCTGTCGCGTGACCAACACCGGCCACTCCAAGTACACGGGCGACTGGGCCGGATCATCTCAATGGCAGAGCGGAGTCCTGATCGCCTCCGGCACGATCTACCTTCAGGGCATCGAGACGTTCACGGGCCGCGTCAAGGGATGCGGCACCGGCACAATGACCTGGGTGCAGAGTCTCGTGATTCGCGGAAGCGAGGGAACCGGCACCTTCAAGGTCATCCCCGGGCTGGGCACGGGAGGCCTCAGGCGCGTGACTGGTTCAGGGACGCTGAACCTGCACTTCAATTCGGACACCTCGAACCATGGGCGTCAGCACGGCCGACTGCGGTGCCCGACGCGGCGCTGACCGCCGGTCCTGGGTGCTTGCCTGCGTGAAGTACCACCGCAGCTCGTCCTTGTCGCTGGGCTCAGCCAGATCGACGAGCGTGCGCGCCAATGAAGTGACGGGGATGCCGCGGACCTCGTCGACATCGTCGGGGTGTAGCGGTGGCGAGCGGTGGATGATGATCCCGGGCGGCGCCTCCATCTGGAATCGCGGGTCGTCGGGGTCGCCTTGGATCGTGATGTGAATGGGTTCGTTCATGCCCGTATAAGGCGGTGGACGTCGAATCTCTCCCCCCGTGCCGTCCGGCCGCGCCGAACGCCGCCGCCGGCCGGTGCGCCGCTACGGCAGGCGGTCGTGCTTAACTGCCTCGCCGGATGGACGGCTCGAAGCTGCTACGCGTGTGCGCGCTCGCCGGCGTCCTCGTCGTCCCGGCGAGCGCCGCGGCCGCCAAGCCGGTCACCGTCTCGGTCGTCTCCAGCCGAGCGGACCTCGTGAGCGGCGGCGATGCGCTCGTGCGCATCGGCGGTGTGCGTTCGACGAAAGGGCTGCGCGTCACCGTCCGGGGCAAGAACCGCAGCAAGGCCTTCGCCAAGCTCGCGGACGGGACCGTCTTGGGCCTCATCACGCATCTCAAGCTCGGCAAGAGCGCGATCGTTGCGACCGCCGGCCGGCGCGCGGCGAAGCTCGTGGTCACGAACCATCCGAAGGGCGGCCCGGTGTTCTCGGGCCCGCAGCTGCAGCCGTGGAAGTGCCAGACGACGGCCAAGGACGCGCAATGCAACGAGCCTGCCACGTTCAGCTACCTCTACAAGTCGACCGACGGCAGCTCGGGCTTCAAGGATTACGACCCGAAGAACCCGCCAAGCGACGTCGCCGACACGACGACCGACAAAGGCGTGACCGTGCCGTTCATCGTGCGCGTCGAGTCGGGCTACATCGACCGCGACAAGTACACGATCGCGACCCTCTTCCGGCCGGGGAAGAAATGGAGCGCGACTCGCCCGCAGAACCAGTTCAACCACAAGCTGCTGATCACCCACGGTGCGGGCTGCGGGGCCGACCACCAGACGGCGGATCCGCCGTCGGTGACCAACAGCAGCCAGCTTGGCTCTGGCACCAGTGCGGCTGAGGCCGCGCTCGGCCGCGGGTTTGCCGTGATGTCCAACGCGCTCGACAACGCGGGACACAACTGCAACGTGGCCTCCGAGGCCGAGTCGCTGCTCATGACCAAGGAGCACCTGATCGAGCGCTACGGCACGCTGCGCTACACGATCGGCACCGGGTGCTCGGGAGGCTCGCTGGCCGAGCAGTGGATCTCCAACGCCTATCCGGGCATCTACCAGGGAATCCTGCCGACCTGCTCGTTCCCCGACGCTTGGGGCACCTCCACGCAGTTCCTCGACTACCACCAGACGCTGCGGTACTTCATGGACCCCTCGCTGTGGGGCGCCGGGGTGGCCTGGACGCCGCAGCAGATGGCCGACGTCCAGGGCCATATCTCGATCGCCAACTCACAGGTCAGCGACAACGCGCAGTGGCACGTGGTCATCCCGACCGACCCGTGCAAGGGCGTCACCGACCAGCAGCGCTACCAGCCGGACACCAACCCGGGCGGCGTGCGCTGCACGATCCAGGACGCCGCGATCAACGTGCTCGGCCCGCGGCCGGAATCTGTGTGGACCGCGCAGGAGAAGAAGGTGGGCAAGGGTTGGGCGGGCGTTCCGACGGACAACGTCGGCGTGCAGTACGGCCTGAAGGCGCTGCAGGACTCGAAGATCACGCCGGCGCAGTTCGTCGACATCAACCAGAAGATCGGGGGGATCAGCCTGGTCGACGCGCAGTACACGCCCGAGCGGCTCAAGGCCGACCAGCCGACGCTCGGCAACGCCTACCGCACGGGCATGATCAACGAGGCCAACAACCTCGACCGCACCGCGATCATCGACTGCCGCGGGCCGGATCCAGGTGCGTTCCACGATGCCTACCGCGCGTTCGCGCTGAGGGGGCGCCTCGACCGCGAGCACGGCAACCACGCCAACCAGCTCATCTGGGAGGGCCCGGTGGTGATCATCGGCGACTCGCACTGCGAGCTCAACAGCTTCGATGCCATGGACAAGTGGCTCACGGCCGTGGAGAAGGACAAGGCCAAGGGCACCGTTGCGCAGAAGGTCGCGCGCGACAAGCCGGCCGACATCAGCGACCGCTGCTACGACGGCAACGGGAACAAGGTCTCCGACGGCATCTGCGGCGAGGCCGTGGTCCCGATCTACGGCACGCCGCGGACCGTGGCCGGCGACGCGCTGACGACCGACACGAACAAGTGCCAGCTCAAGCCGCTCAACCGGTCGGACAACTACGGGCCGATCCCATTCACCGACGATCAATGGGCCGCGCTGCAGCAGCTTTTCGCGGGCGGGGTCTGCGACTTCTCCAAGCGCGGGGTCGACCAGCAGGGGACGATCGCCTGGCTGACCTATCAGAACGCCAAGGGCAAAGTGGTGTACGGGGGAAGGCCGATGGGCGCGGCGCCGCGCAGCCACCGGGTGAATACGCCGTAGACTGCTGAACCCCGCGGGTGTGGTGTAACGGTTGCACAAGAGCCTTCCAAGCTCTCAGTGCCGGTTCGAGTCCGGTCGCCCGCTCTTCGTTCCGGGCGTGGCGCAGTCTGGCGCTTCAGCGGCTGTGTGTGGCCCGTTTGAGTAACCGAGCTGCGAGCGGCATGTGTGGAGAGCGCCATACGTGGCGTTGTTCGAAGGGCCACGCGTAGACCGGGTTGCCGTCGCGCACCAGCCCAAGTAGGCGTGCTTCGCCGAGCGCGTTGTGAGCTCGGTACCAATTGCTCCCCGTCGGTCTCGCGATGAACTCGAGCCAGAGCCGCACGGCATGCGACGAGGGCTCTCCCACCCGACCACCGGCGAGCGCGATCGCTTCACAGCCGTCGCGCAGGAGTCGCTCGTTGACCGCGCGCCACCAGACGCTCCCGGGCGGAGACGCGTCGAGCGGGTTGAGCAGACCGCGCCCAGCTTGCCAGCGCATGAACGACATCGCCGCCCGTCGGAACGGCAGGTGCCGCGGTGCGCGCCCCGTCGGCCCGCGATAGGTCCGCCCGAGCAACGCAAGGCGTGCGCCGGGGTCGCCTCGCGCGCCCGCGACCTGCGATTCGGCCCACCCGCCCGCGCCCGCCTCGTGCGTCATCGCCATGAAGACGGCTCCCGCTTCCTGAAATGACGATCTACTTCGTTCGCGTACTCCCGGCCGAGCCACCCCCCGTTCTCGGTCAGCCACTCGATGAACGAGATGCTTCCAAGGGAAGGCTGAGCCGATGCCAGCAGGTCTGCTGTCAGCCCGCGGATCTCGTCGGCGGTGAGGACGACGTCGTTAACGAAAAAGCCAAGTGCGCGCGCCAGAGCGGCCATCGCGGCAGGCGGTGCGTGAAGAATCGGGCTGCGGCTACCGACGGCGTCGCGAACAGCGCGGACAAGCTGCTCGAACGACAGCGTGTCCGGCCCGGCCGCGTCCTTGACCGCACCGGTGGGGCCGTGCGCGGCTCCCAGGCAGATGCGTGCGAAGTCGTCGACGTGGACTGGTTGCACGAGGTAGCGGCCATCGCCCGGCACCGCGAAGACCGGCGTATGCCGGAGGATCCAGGCGATGTTATTGGCCAGGACCTCTCGCCGGCCGCCGAAGATCCACGTCGGCCTCACGATCGAGGAAGGAACCTCGTTCGCAGCTAACGCTTGCTCGACGAGCGCTTTGCCGCGGTAGTAAGGCAGCGGCGAATCGAGCGAGGGATTGGCGATGCTCACGTGAACGATGCGAGCGACGCCGGCACGTCGCGCCGCCTCGAACAGCGCGCGGGAGTTGGCCACGGCGTTGGCGAAAGTGGTCGGACCCCGTTCGAAGCGGATCCAGTACGTGTTGTAGAGCGTGCTGACTCCCTCGAGACTGCGGGCCAGCGCGTCAGGTTCGTCGAACCTATAGGGCGCAGCTTGGACTGTGGCGCTGAGGGGGTGGTCGC
>JAVRPG010000939.1:0-9333 GCA_032162325.1 Mycobacterium sp.
TGGCATTGGACGCGATCGGCGACGCGGCCCGAGCGCATGGGCAGTTCGCGGCCATGCACCATCTCCGTGAAGAGGACGGCTCCTACTGGACCGGCTTGGTGTTCGCCGACGGCAAGCGGTGGCCCGAAGAGCGCACCACCTGGACGGGGGCGGCGGTCATCCTCGCCGCCGATGCGCTGTCGTCGACCACCGCGGCCAGTGGCATCTTCCGCGGCGCGGATCTCCCGCGCGGCCTGGAGGGCGACTACGACTGCGCCTGCGCAACCAGCGATCGCTAGGCTAGGGGAAGCTAGAGCGCCTCGCCCGGCGTCCCGGAGATCCGCTCAAGCACCCGCATCGAACCGCTGGCCGACACCTCGCGGAAGTCACCGGTGTCCAGCGCCCGCTGGTAGATGTGAAACGGCGCCTGGCCGCCGTCATCGGGGTTCGGGAACACGTCGTGAATGATCAACGCCCCGCCGACGTCGACCCATCTGACCCAGCCGTCGAAGTCCCGTTGCGCCGCCTCCTCGGTGTGACCACCGTCAATGAACAGCAGCCGCAACGGCATTCGCCACCCTCTGGCGACAATTGGTGACTTGCCGACGATCGCCACCACATGTTCGTCCAGCCCCGCCGCATCAAGCGTGTGTCGCAATGTCGGCAACGTGTCGAACAGGCCGGTGACCGGGTCGACCATCGACGAGTCGTGGTACTCCCAGCCCGGTTGGTGTTCTTCGGAGCCGTGATGGTGGTCGATGGTGTAGACCACCCCACCGGTCTGTTGCGCCGCGGCGCCCAACAGCACAGTGGATTTACCGCAGTACGTACCGATTTCGACGCCGACCCCGTCGCCGAGATACTTCACGGCGGCGTCATGGAGCGCACGTCCTTCGTCGGCTGGCATGAATCCGATGACCTGCTCGGCGAGGGCGAAAAGTTCGTCTGTGTGGCTCATCGCCGTCCAACTTAGCCGTTGCTGGTCAATGGTCGTTGTAGTAGTGTCCGGACATGTGTCCGATCCGACTTTGGAGTCGACTCGGCGCCGTCTGACCGCCAAACAGGCCGACACCGTCGACCGCCTGGGCAGGGCCGCGGTCGAACTCCTGTGTCGTGAAGGATTTGCCGGGCTGACCGTGCGTCGAGTGGCCGCCGAGGCTGGCGTCGGGGCGGCCACCGCCTACACCTATTTCTCGTCCAAGGAGCACCTCGTCGCGGAGGTCTTCTGGCGCAGGCTGGCCGGCTCGCCACCGGCGGCACACGAATCGGACGACCCCGCCGTGCGCGTCTGCGAGGTATTGCGCCACATCGCATTGTTGGTCGCCGACGAGCCGGAATTCGCCGGTGCGGTCACCAACGCGCTGCTGGGCAAGGAACCCGACGTCGAGGTGCTGCGGCAGCGCATCGGCCGCGACATCCGGGACCGGCTGGCCGCCGCGCTCGGACCGGACACCGATCCGGACATCATCGACTCGCTGGAGATGCTGTACTCCGGGGCATTGGTGCGCGCGGGAATGGGCTACGCGTCGTACACCGACATCGCCCAGCGCTTGGAGAAGTCCGCGCGGCTGATGCTGGGCTAACTGCCCCGCGGGCCCAGGATCGCGGTCGCCGCCGCGTTGGCGGGTTCGATGATGCCGCGCACATCACGACCGTCCTCCACGAACAACGCGGTCAGCTCACGCAATCCGCCGAGCAGGATCAGCGCAAGTGGGCGGGAAATCGGCGGCAGCTTCGCGCGCCGGAACCCGGGACTGTCGGTGAGACCGACAAGCATGTCGGTGAGTTGCTCCATGGCGAGACGATGCAACGGCCTGGCCACCACGCCCAGCGCGGGCGCCTCGCGGATCCAGCTCAGCGTGATCGCCGGCCGCGACGCGATGTGGTCGACGTAGGCATTCGACGCCTGGCGGATCTGGTCCTGCCATTCGGCGTCGGAGTCGACGGCCGCCTGGATGGTGGCGATCAAGTCCGCGTTGTTCCTGCGCAGCACTTCGATCAGGCAGTCTTCCTTGCTGGCGAACTGCTCGTAGAAGGTGCGTTTCGAGGTACGCGCGTGCCGGACGATGTCGGCGACGGTGGTGTCGCGATACCCGCGTTCACCGATCGACGCGGCCAGCCCGTCGAGCAACCGGTCGCGGAAGGCGTCGTCGACGGACGCCCCCTTGTCGAGCGCTGTCGTCATTTTCGCCTCCCCGAGACCCTTGCGCTTGTCTGGTACCAAGCGGTACCGTACTACACAAACCTGTGGTACATCGTAGTACCAGGGAAGCGGCTGGGAGTGATTCACCAATGACTGACGCGACGGTGACCGTCGAGACGAACGCCCCGACGACTCCGGGCAAGATGCCGCCGGTGGTGCGCCTCCCGAAGCCCGTCCAGGGCGTCCTTCTGTCCGGCTTCCGCCGGTGGTTCTTGCGAAACGCGGTGAAGCGTTACGGCCCAGTCTTCGCCATCAACGTTCCGTTCTTTGGCCATAGCGTGGTCGTCTCCGACCCCGCGCTGGTGCGGCAGGTGTTCCTCGCGAGCACCGACGACCTGATGAATGTGAAACCCAACCTCAGCAGGATCTTCGGACCGGGTTCGGTCTTCGCGCTCGACGGTGTCGAGCACCGCAGGCGCCGCAAGCTGCTCGCCCCGCCGTTCCACGGCCAGAGCATCAAGAACTACGAAAAGGTCATCGAAGAGGAAACGCTGCGCGAGACCGCCAAATGGCCCGAGGGCCGTGAATTCCAGACGCTCGAACCGATGAACAGGATCACGCTCAACGTGATTCTGCGGACCGTGTTCGGGGCCGACGGCGCGGAACTCGACTTCCTGCGCGAGATCATTCCGCCGTGGGCCAAGCTCGGTTCGCGAATGGCCACTCTGCCGGAGCCGCCGTTCAGCACGGGCCGGCACAGCCCGTGGGGCCGGCTCGCGGAGTTCCGCCGCACCTTCGACCGCACCGTTTTCGAACTGATCGACAAGGCCAAAGCGGACCCGCGCCTCGAGGAGCGCACCGACATTCTGGCGCTGCTGCTTCGCAGTACTTACGACGACGGAACCCCGATGTCGCGCCAGGACGTCTCCGACGAATTGCTGACGCTGTTGGGCGCCGGCCATGAGACCACCGCGTCGACGCTGGGTTGGGCGTTCGAACGGCTACGCCGCCATCCCGACGTCCTCGCCGATCTCGTCAAGGAGAACGACGAAGGCGGCGACGAGTTCCGCCAGGCCAGCATCCTTGAGCTGCAGCGAAACCGGACAGTGATCGACTTCGCCGGCCGCCATGTTGCGGCGCCGCACTTCGATCTCGGCGAATGGCGGATTCCGCACGGTTACACCGTGCTGATTGCCGTCGCCAACGTGCACGCCAACGCGGAGGTGTTCCCGGATCCCGAGCGCTTCGATCCCCACCGCTTCATCGGGACCAGGACGCCGACGGCCTGGGTGCCGTTCGGCGGCGGAACACGCCGCTGCATCGGTGCTGCGTTCGCCAACACCGAAATGGATGTCGTGCTACGGACTGTCTTGCGGCACTTCGTCATTGAGACCGACGACGCCCCGGACGAGATGATCCACTTCCGGGGCATCGCGTTCACACCCAAGAACGGCGGCCGCATTGTGGTGCGCCGCCGCCCCGCGCTCGCCGCTTAAGACTTAGGCCTTCTGGGTCTCCCGCTTCGGTAGCTTCCAGCCCCGCCTCGGGAAGTGGCAGGTGTAGCCGCTCGGGTAGCGCTCAAGGTAGTCCTGGTGCTCGGGCTCGGCGTCCCAGAAGTCACTCGCCGGCGTCACCTCGGTGACCACCTTGCCCGGCCACAGCCCTGAGGCGTCGACGTCGGCGATGGTGTCCAGCGCGACGCGCTTCTGATCGTCGTCGAGGTAGAAGATCGCCGATCGGTAGCTGGTGCCGACGTCATTGCCCTGACGATCCTTCGTGGCCGGATCGTGGATCTGGAAGAAGAACTCCAGCAGGTTGCGGAAGTCGGTCTGCGACGGGTCGTAGATGATCTCGATCGCCTCGGCGTGACCCGGATGGTTGCGATAGGTCGGGTGGTCATTGCGGCCACCGGTGTAGCCGACCCGGGTTCCCACCACGCCGGGCTGCTTGCGGATCAGGTCCTGCATGCCCCAGAAGCAGCCGCCCGCCAGGATCGCCTTCTTGTAGTCGGTCATGCCTGTGCCTCCTGATTCGAAAACAGCTTCTTGTACTCGCCGTATCCCTCGGCCTCGAGGTCGTCGAGGTGGATGAATCTCAGCGAAGCCGAGTTGATGCAGTAGCGCAACCCACCCTCGGCGCGCGGACCGTCCTTGAAGACATGCCCCAGATGGCTGTCGCCGTGCGCGGAGCGCGCTTCGGTGCGGATCATCAGATGGGAGAAGTCGCGCTTCTCGATCACGTTGTCGCCCTCGATCGGCTTGGTGAAGCTCGGCCAGCCGGTCCCACTGTCGAACTTGTCGACCGAGGCGAACAGCGGCTCGCCCGACACCACGTCGACGTAGATGCCCGGCTCGTGGTTGTCCCAGTAGTCGCCGGTGAACGGCCGCTCGGTGCCGTTCTTCTGCGTCACGGTGTACTGCTCCGGCGACAGCGCATCAATCGCTGCTTGTGCCGGATGTCGCCGGCCGAGCGGCTCCGGGTTCTTGTTGTAGTCCTTCGCCACAGACCCTCCTAAGTTTGGCTAGCGATACAACCTCAAGTTGGGTTCAGTTAGTTCCTCGCGCCACCCGTCGTCATATATTCGTCACCGGCTACTCGGCTCGCACCTTGTTCACGATCGCGATGATCTTGTCGGCGACGACCTGTGGCGCGTAAACCATGATGCTGTGGCCACTGCCAGGGACGATCACATTCTCCGTCGCCAGGGTCTGGGCCAGGAGGCTGTTCGCCTGATGAATCTGGAACTTGGTGTAGTTGTCGGGTCCGCGGTCCGCCGGCGGCGGGGACTTGTCCGAACTGAGCACGATCGCAGGCACCTTCGGCAACAGCGGGGCCGTCTTGAAGCGGGCGAACGCGTCGACGGCGAGGAAGCCTTCACCGTCGGGCTCGGGCGTCGGCGCTCCCGCCGCGCGATTGAACTCGGCGTCTTGTTCCGGTCTACCCAGCCTCGGCAGGAATTCTGACGTCGGGTCCACGAATACCAGGCCACTGACCAACTCGGGGTGGGTGCGTGCCAGCAGATCGGCGATGAGTCCGCCGTAGGCATGCGCGGCCACGACCAGCGGCGTCGGAAGATGAGCCGCCGCAATCAGTTTCACCACGTCGTCGACGTCCTGCTGGACAGAGTGCGGTTGCGGGACGGGGGTGGTCCGATCCGTCCCGTCCGCACGGGTGTTCGGCCGGTCGTAGGCGCACACGCGGGTCGCCTTCGCGACGGTCGGCTGCGTGGCAGTCGGGCTCGGCTGGAGGTTGGCCTGCCCGACGATGTCGTAGGGCGACGACCGGATGGGGTCGTCGGCTGGCAGGACGAGGTTCCACACCTCGGCGTCACTGCCTTTACCGGGAATGAGCAACGCCGTCGGTGACCCGCCGCCCTGGCAGTTCAGGTACAGCGTGCGACCGTCGCCGATGTCGACGGGACCCGAGAAGTCGGCGCCGCGCGGGTTCGCCGCACAACCTGCGACAACGGCGATGGCCAGGACCAGGCCGAATACGGCCCTCATACCACCTCACGATAGAACCGAGCCTCGACAAACGTAGGTAGAACGTGTTCTAGTTCTGGGTGTGACGAGCAAGACGTTCACCCGCGACGAACTGGCCGCGGCCTTCGAGAACTTCGAGGCGACGGTCGACCGAGCCGCCCAGACCCGGGACTGGGATCCCTGGGTTGAGCAGTACTCACCCGATGTCACCTACGTCGAGCACGCGGCGGGCACCATGAACGGCCGCGAAGAGGTTCGGGCCTGGATCTGGAAGACCATGGAGAGCTTCCCCGGCAGCTACATGACGTCGTTCCCGTCGCTGTGGTCGGTGATCGACGAGTCGACCGGCCGGATCATCTGCGAGCTGGACAACCCGATGCGCGACCCCGGCGACGGCACCATCATCAGCGCCACCAACATCTCGATCATCACGTACGCCGGCGACGGTCAGTGGAGCCGGCAGGAGGACATCTACAACCCGCTGCGGTTCGTCTCGGCGACCATGAAGTGGTGCCGCAAGGCGCAGGAACTGGGCACGCTTCCCGACGAGGCAGCGGCATGGATGCGCCAGTTCGGAGACCGCAAATGAGCGCGAAACTGGTCATCGGCGCCAACGGATTCCTCGGCTCGCACGTCACCCGGCAACTGGTGGCCAACGGCCATGAGGTCCGCGCGATGGTGCGGCCGAACGCCAACACCATCGGCATCGACGACCTGTCCGTCACGCGGTTTTCCGGCGACATCTGGGACAACGACACGCTGCGCGATGCGATGCACGGCGTCGACGACATGTACTACTGCGTGGTCGACACTCGCGGCTGGCTGCGCGATCCCGCGCCACTGTTCCGCACGAACGTCGATGGCACCCGCAACGTGCTGGAAGTCGCCAAGAATGCGAACCTGCGCAAGTTCGTCTTCACCAGCAGCTACGTGACGGTCGGTCGTCGGCGCGGACGTGTCGCCACCGAGGACGACATCATCGTCGACCGCGGGCTTACGCCATACGTCCGGTCCCGCGTGCAGGCCGAGAACATCGTGCTGCAGTACGCGAAGGAGCACGGCCTGCCCGCCGTCGCTATGGGGGTGTCGACGACGTACGGAAGCGGTGACTGGGGCCGCACCCCGCATGGCGCGATCATCGCGGGCGCGGCGTTCGGCAAGCTGCCATTCGTGATGAGCGGCATCGAACTGGAGGCCGTCGGCGTCGACGACGCGGCGCGCGCCCTGATCCTGGCCGCCGACCTCGGCCGGGTCGGCGAGCGGTACCTGATCTCGGAGAAGATGATCAGCAACGCCGACGTTGTGCGCATCGCCGCGGAGGCGGCCGGAGTTCCTGCTCCTACCAAGTCGATTCCGCTGCCGATGTCGTATGTATTGGCCACTGCGGGCAGCATCAAGGCGAAACTGCGTGGCACCGATGAGCAGCTCTCGCTGGGCTCACTGCGGCTGATGCGCGCCGAAGCGCCAGTCGACCACAGCAAGGCGTCCCGCGAATTGAATTGGGAGCCAAGGCCTGTCGAGGAATCGATCCGCGAAGCCGCCCGATTCTGGGCAGGCCTGCGCGACGCCAAGCGCAAGAGCAAGGCGGGCTAGTCGCGAATCCCGAACAGCCCCACGGTATTCGCTGAACGGCGCGCCGACGAGCGTTTAGTGGATTCCCTCAACGATCGCGACAGGACTAGCCTCGGTGTCGTGACCGAAAAACTTCATGTCGACCTGTCCGGTGCGCCGCAGACAATGCTTGCCACGTTCTACGCCAAGGCGGTAGATGCCGACCGGGAGAAGCCGATCCTCGGCGACCGCTACGCGAAGGAGATCGTCGACCGAATCGACTACGACTGGAAAAAGACCGCGATCACAGCGGCGAACTCGCCTGCGGTGACCACCCGCAGCGCGCACTTCGACAACTGGGCCCGCCAGTTCCTCGCGGCCCACCCCGAGGCCGTTGTGCTCCACTTGGGCTGCGGCCTGGACGCCCGCTTCTTCCGACTGGACCCTGGCCCCGGAGTGGAGTGGTACGACGTCGACTACCCCGACGTCGTCGACATTCGCCGTCAGCTCTACCCGACCCGCGACCACTACCATCTCGTCGCCGCATCGGTCACTGACCCGGCCTGGCTCAACGACATTCCGGGCGACCGTCCGGTGCTGGCGATCGGCGAGGGCCTGACCATGTACCTGACCCAGGAGGACGGCGTCGCCCTGCTGCGTCGGATCGTCGACCACTTTCCATCCGGAGAACTGCAGTTCGACGCGTTCAACCGGCTGGGCATCAAGTCGCAATGGACCAACACCGTGGTGCGGCGCGCGGAAGCGACGCTGCATTGGGGCATAGACGGACCGGACGACATCACCGAGGCGATACCCGGCGTGCGGCTGCTGGCCTGGGTGTCGGCGATCGACGACGACGCGTTCGCCAAGGTGCCCTGGTACTACCGGGCGATGGTAAGGGCCATGAGGATGCTGCCCGTGCTGCGCTACATGGCGCAGTACCACCGCTACGCCTTCTGAGCCCGCACGCCCAGCACCGGCTGCCTGAGACCGTCGAAGTCGAACTGTTTGTTCCACGGCCAACGCCCGCACATGTCAGTCCAGACGAGTTGTACCGCGCGCAATTTGGGTCCGAACAGCCGAACCGCGAGACTCAAGTGAACATCCGGCTGGTCTACGTGGACGGCTTCGATGTTTACGGTGTCGGAGAGCGTAATTCGATCGCCCGGTCTTGGTGCGCCCTTGGCTATCGCCTCCTGGATGAAGTAGTCAAGCAGCGCCAATGCCCGCTCTGTAGTAACCCCCGTCACCAGCAGCTCGGGTAGACCGAGCTCGTGTAGTCCGATTGTGTATGCGTATGGGCGTCTTTCGTCCTCCACGTACTTGATTGCCCAACCATGCGCGCACACACTGGCGCGCAGTCCGTCGATGCCTTCCTCGGCGTCGCTGGGGTTGTCGCACTGCCAGCACATGACCGCACCCTCCTGTCGCAGTTACGGCCAGCTTGCGCCGGTGGTCCGACAACTACCGGTTCGCTCGCGTAACTCTCGATCGGATGCCCAGCACCGGTTGCTGTCTCCGACCGTCGCAGAACGCGGCGGACCACGGCCAGCGCCCCCGACCGTCGGCCCACACGAGCTGCAGCGCCCGAATCTCGGCGCCGCCGAACGCGACTGCGAAATTCAGGTGCGCGTCGGGATGGCTCATCTCGACGATCTCGATGAGTGGTCCGGCCGGCACCTTGATCTGTTGGCCTGGTGTCAAGTTCTTGCCTGCCACGGCATCACGGGCCACCGTGTTCAGAAGTCGGGTGGCACGCTGCGGGGAAACGGCGGTGATCGACAGTTCGGGGAACCCCCAGTCATGAAGTCCGATCGTGTAGGCGAATGGGGTCCGGTCGCTTTCGACGTACTGCACCATCCAGCCTTGCGTACGGATCGTCTCGCGGACCTCGTCGAAGTAGTCCTCGATGCCGAGATCGGGGTTGTCGCATTGCCAGCACATGGCGCCTCTTCCTGTCGTAGTTGCGGCCAGCTTTCCCCTCGGGTCCGACAAGTACGGCGTCCTGCGAGAATCGGACGGTGTCCACTGCAGGTCCCCTCAACGGCCGCGTCTCCAACTGGTTCACCGAGTACCCGGCGCTGCGCCCGTCGCTGCCGGGCGACCGTGACGCCGACGTGTGCATCGTCGGTGCGGGGTACACCGGGCTGTGGACGTCGTACTACCTGAGGCGGGCCG
>JAVRPG010000940.1:0-2693 GCA_032162325.1 Mycobacterium sp.
ATCGCCAACCCGCAGCTGCCCAAGGTCGGCGAGCGGTTCCTCGGAACCGTCGTCAAGACAACCGATTTCGGCGCGTTCGTGTCGCTGCTGCCGGGCCGTGACGGGCTGGTGCACATCTCCAAGCTCGGCAGGGGTAAGCGCATCGCCAAGGTCGAGGATGTGGTCAACGTCGGCGACAAGCTGCGTGTGGAGATCGCCGACATCGACAACCGCGGCAAGATCTCGCTGATCCTCGTCGCCGAAGAAGAAGCTGGGGACAACGCAGACGCGCCGGCGCCGGCAGATGCCGCAACGGCCAGCAGCTAGGGCCCTGCGTCGCGGCCGGCGCGGCGACGAAACCTCCACGGCCGTCCGTCGCACCACGTTGCCCGGCGGCCTGCGGGTGGTGACCGAGTACATCCCGTCGGTGCATTCGGCGTCGGTCGGCGTGTGGGTCGGCGTCGGGTCCCGTGACGAGGGTGCGAGCGTCGCAGGCGCGGCGCACTTCCTGGAGCACCTGCTGTTCAAGTCGACCCCGACACGCACCGCAGTCGACATCGCGCAGGCGGTCGACGCGGTCGGCGGCGAGTTGAACGCGTTCACGGCCAGGGAGCACACCTGCTACTACGCGCATGTGCTCGACACCGACCTGGAACTGGCTGTCGATCTGGTTGCCGACGTGGTACTCCGTGGCCGCTGCGCCGCCGCCGACGTCGAACTCGAACGCGACGTTGTGCTCGAGGAAATCGCGATGCGCGACGACGACCCGGAGGACACCTTAGGCGACGTGTTCCTCTCGGCGATGTTCGGCGAGCACCCGGTGGGCCGTCCGGTGATCGGCAGTGTCGAGTCGGTTTCGGCAATGACGCGGGCGCAACTGCATTCGTTCCATGTCCGCCGCTACACCCCCGAGCGGATCGTGGTGGCGGTGGCGGGCAACGTCGAGCACGACGAGGTGGTCGCGCTGGTGCGTGAGCACTTCGGGTCGAGGTTGGTTCACGGCCGCAGCCCGGTGGCCCCGCGCAAGGGCACCGGGCGGGTGACCGGCCGGCCGACCCTGCAGCTGGTCAACCGCGAAGCCGAACAGACGCACCTGTCGATCGGTGTGCGAACCCCCGGCAGAAACTGGGACCACCGGTGGGCGCTGTCGGTGCTCAACACCGCGTTGGGCGGCGGCCTGAGTTCGCGGCTGTTCCAACAGATTCGGGAAACGCGCGGCCTGGCGTACTCGGTGTACTCGACCGTGGACACCTTCTCCGACAGTGGGGCACTGTCGGTCTACGCCGCGTGCCAGCCCGAACGGTTCGACCAAGTGGTCCGGGTGACCACCGAAGTACTCGAGAATGTGGCACGCGACGGCATCACCGAAGCGGAATGCCGAATCGCCAAGGGATCGCTGCGCGGCGGGCTGGTGCTCGGGTTGGAGGATTCCGGGTCGCGGATGAACCGCATCGGCCGCAGTGAGCTCAACTACGGCGAACACCGCAGCATCGCGCACACCCTCGGCAAGATCGACGACGTCACCCTCGAGGAGGTGAACGCCGTCGCGCGTCGACTGCTGACCCGACCCTACGGCGCCGCGGTTTTGGGCCCACAGCGATCGAAAAAGTCTCTGCCACAGCAGCTTCGGAGCATTGTGGGCTAGTTGGTAGCCTTTAGCCGATGACTCGACTGTCCCGGCGGCAGGCGCTTCTCGGTGGGTTGACGCTCGCCGCGGTGGCCGCATCCGCGCCCTCACCCGCACTGGCCGACCCGGCGGAGCCCCTCGCAGGAATCGACGAACGCATCGGGGTGCTGGAGCGACGCCATGACGCGTATGTCGGCCTGTTCGCCGTCGACCTCGAAGGCGGTCGGTCCATCTCTCACCGCGGACAGGAAGCCTTCGCGATGTGCTCGACATTCAAGGGCTACGCCTCGGCGCGGGTGCTGCAGATGGTCGAAAACGGTGAACTGACGTTGGATCACAAGGTCTTCGTCGATCCGGCCGAGATCGTTGCGAACTCGCCGAGGACTGAGCCCAGGGCGGGCAGCGACATGACGCTGGACGAACTCTGCCAGGCGGCGCTGCAGGTCAGCGACAACACCGCCGGGAACCTGCTGCTGAAGACCATCGGCGGGCCGTCCGCCATCACCGCGTTCGCCCGCAGCATCGGCGATCCGAGCTCCCGGCTGGACCGGTGGGAGACTGCGTTGAATGCGGCGGTACCCGGTGATCCGCGTGACACCAGCACGCCCGAGGCGCTCGGAGGTGGATATCGCAACCTGCTCACCGGCGATGCGCTGGCCCCGCCGCAGCGGCAGCAGCTCGAAAACTGGATGCGGGCGAACGAGACGTCGAGCCTGCGCGCCGGGCTGCCGCCGGGGTGGACCACCGCCGACAAGACCGGCAGCGGCGATTACGGCAGCACCAACGACGTCGGGTTCGCCTACGGTCCCGCAGGTCAGCGTGTGCTGCTCGCGATGATGACGCGCTCGCAGGTCAACGACCCGAAGGCCCAGAATCTGCGCCCGCTCATCGGCGAGCTCACCACACTGGTGCTGCCCGCATTGCTCACTTAGGGGTCATTTCCTAGGGAAATCCCCGATTCCTCGCCCACCCGCCCTGTCATACGTTTACTGCGGGGACGGAGGAGGCGGAGATTTGGCAGGCAAAGACACCGGGGGGCACGCAGGCAATGAACAAGGTCGCCAGTCGTGTCGGAATCGGTATTCAA
>JAVRPG010000941.1:0-5361 GCA_032162325.1 Mycobacterium sp.
ACGACAGGCATGGCTACCGTGAATCCTCTTGTTGCACACCTGCTTCCGCAAGCGCCTTGAGCATCAGCTCGGCGACTGCTTGATGTGCCTCGAAGTTCCAGTGGATGCCGTCGGGATTGCCTCGACCACTCATGACATGCTCACCGACCGCCGCCTTTAGGTCGACGAGCGGGACGTCGTGCTGCTCGGCCCACTCGGTGATCGCCTTGACGGTGCCGGGTCGGCCGCGGTGCGCCTTGCCATACGTCTCGGCAATGTGGACTGACGGCAGCGACGCGACCATCGGTATTCCGGGTCGATTGAAGTCGATTGCACCACGGGTCATTTCGAGGTATTCCGCGGAGAGATGCGGCGGCAGAGCGGCGGGCGATATCGGCGACAGCCGCGGCTGCACCCAGCCGTAGCCGTCGCGCACCCAGCGCCGAAGCCACGCCGGCCGGACGTAACGGATCAATTCGCGCAGCGCGGTGGGCAGCGGCGACGGCAGCGAATCCATGCCGCCCGTCGCGAAGATCACGGCGCCGGCCCGGGGCAACGCCGCCCACGCCCGCGGGTCCTGGGTTGCGGCCCACCAGATGTCTCTGCACGTCCAGCCAATCCGCCCGATCAGCTCGAGGTCCCAACCCAGATGAGTAGCAACGATATTCGGCCAGATCCGAGAATCGTCGGATGGCAAACCGCCGGTCGGCCCGTAGTAGGACAGCGAGTCGCAGAAGACGAGAAGCGTTGGTCTGTCAGAGGACATCGTTGGCGACCTGTGCCGAGGCGTTCCACACATCGAGTCGCCAGCGGATATTTTCCAAGGACGTAGCAGGTGCCCCATCTGTCTGGCTATGCCCGGACAGCTGCACCCAGCTGGCGTTGCCCATACCGCCGAGCGCGGGCCAATTCTCGACCGGCAGCGCGAGCAGCGCCGCGGTCAGCGCTGCGATCAGCCCGCCATGCGCCACCAGGACCACCGGCCGCTCGGGTTCATCCACGCCCCAATCGGTCTGGCCGGCGACGAGCTCCGCCACCAGCGGCATGCTGCGTGCTGCGACGTCGACCCGGCTTTCTCCACCGTGCGGCGCCCACCTGGCGTTGTCCCGCCAGGCCAGCCGCGCGCCCGGGGCCGCGGCGTCCACCTCGAGATGGGTCATCCCCTGCCAGTCACCGAGATGCGTTTCGCGCAACCTGGTGTCGACGAGCACCGGCAGCCCCGACCGCTCACCGAGCGCGACCGCGGTGTCCAGCGCACGCCGGAGGTCCGACGACACGATGACGAGAGGTTGCCGTTTCGCCAACACCTCGGCGGCGGCTACGGCCTGGTCGCGACCCAGGTCGGACAGCTCGGTGTCGAGCTGGCCCTGCATCCGGCTCCCGGCGTTGTACCCGGTCTGACCGTGACGCAACATCACCAGTCGGCGCACCCTCATGGCGTCGCGTCCAGATCCACCGGTACGACGGGGCAGTCGCGCCACAACCGGTCCAATGCGTAGAAGTCGCGCTCGTCCTGATGCTGGATGTGCACCACGATGTCGACGTAGTCCAGCAGCGTCCATCGACCCTCGCGGGCGCCTTCGCGGCGAGCGGGCTTATATCCCGCGACGCGCATCTTCTCCTCGACCTCGTCGACGATCGCGTTCACCTGGCGCTCGTTGGACGCCGATGCGATCACGAAACAGTCGGTGATCACGAGCTGTCCGGATACGTCGAGGACGACGACGTCCTCGGCGAGCTTGGATGCGGCCGCGCCCGCCGCCACGGTGGCCATCTCGACCGCTTCGTCGGTGGCGGTCATATCTGATGCTCTTCGCGCAAGCGGCTCATCGCCGGTTCCCGTCTTTCGTCGCGGCTGGCTCGGCGGCGTAGAGCTGGCGCTTGGTCACGTACTGCACGACACCGTCGGGCACCAGGTACCAGATCGTCCGGTTCTCTCCGGCGCGCTTGCGGCAGTCGGTCGACGAGATCGCCAGCGCGGGCACCTCGACGAGGGTCAGCGCGTCGGGCGGCAGTTCCCGCAGGGCCGCCGCGATGTGCTTGCCGTCGAGGTCATAGCCGGGGCGGCTGACCCCGACGAACTTGGCGATCGAGAACAACTCCTCCCAGTTCTGCCACGACAGGATCGACGCCAGTGCATCGGCGCCGGTTATGAAGTAGAGGTCCGAATCGGGATTCAGGGCGCGCAGATCGCGCAGCGTGTCCTTGGTATAGGTCGGGCCGGTGCGGTCGATGTCGACCCGGCTGACCGAGAACCGCGGGTTGGAGGCCGTGGCGATGACGGTCATCAGGTAGCGATCCTCGGCGGCGGTGACGTAGCGGTGGCGCTTCTGCCAGGGCTGGCCGGTCGGGACGAACACCACTTCATCGAGCTCGAACAGATCGGCAACCTCGCTGGCCGCGACCAGGTGCCCGTTGTGGATGGGATCGAACGTCCCACCCATCACCCCCAGCCGCCGAGAAGTCACAAACAGCCAGCTTACGGGAGTGCCGTCGAGCACTCTTCCCGCGCCGAAATCGACGTTTTCGCGGATTGCTCTCGCACTTCTTCGCCAAACGTTGGTTTGGGCGAAAGCTAGACCGGCAACAGCTGGTCTATCACCGTGGCGAGCTGCTTGGCCGACCGGCATTCATGCATCGTGATGACGTCTTCGTAGCGCGGCACCGCCGAGTCGCCGCTGCCCCACAGGTGCTTGGGCTCCGGATTGAGCCAGTGCGCGTGCCGGCTCGCGTTGACCATGTGGGCCAGCAGGTCGGTTTCCGGGTTGCGGTAGTTGTTCCGGCCGTCGCCGAGGACCAGCAACGAACTGCGCGGCGACAGGACGTTCGGCCACTTCTCGATGAATGAGACGAACGCGTTGCCATAGTCGGAGTGTCCGTCGCGGGTGTAGACGCCCGCCTCGCGGGTGATGCGCTGCACGGCCACGGCCAGGTCGGAGTCGGGCCCGAACAGTTCGGTGACTTCGTCGGTGGTGTCGATGAAGGCGAACACGCGAACCCGGGAGAACTGCTGGCGCAGCGCGCTGACGAGCATCAGCGTGAAGTGGCTGAACCCCGCGACCGAGCCGGACACGTCGCACAACACCACCAGCTCCGGCCGGGCTGGATGCGGCTTCTTGAGCACGACGTCGATCGGCACGCCGCCGGTGGACATCGACTTGCGCAGCGTCTTGCGCAGATCGATCTCGCCCGACCGTGACCGTCGCCGCCGCGCCGCCAACCGGGTCGCCAGCGTGCGCGCCAGCGGCGCCACCACCCGCCGCATCTGGCGCAACTGTTCGCCGGAGGCGCGCAGGAACTCGACGTTCTCCGCAAGCTGCGGGACGCCGTACATCTGCACGTGCTCGCGACCCAGCTGCTCGGCGGTGCGGCGCTTGGTCTCCGCCTCCACCATCTTGCGTAACTGCGCGATGCGCTGGGCCGCAAGGGCTTTGGCGATCTCTCCCTGCGTAGGCGTGGGCTCGTCGCCGTAGGGCGCGAGCAGGCCTGCCAGCAGCCGGCCCTCGAGGTCGTCGAGGCTCATCGCCTTGAGCGCCTGATACGACGAGTACGACGGGCCGCGGCTGGATTGGTAGCGGCCGTAGGCCTCGACGATCTGGGCGATCATCGCCGCCAGCCGCTCGTCGAGGTTGGCGAGGTCGGCGTTGTCGCTGAGCATGTCGACCAGCTGGGCGCGCAGCGCCTCGATATCCTCGGGCGGCAGGCTTTCTGGCGCGTCGTCGTCATCGTCGTCGAGTAGGACGGTCCTGGCGCCGAGCGCCGCAGGGAAGAACAGGTCGAACATCGCGTTGTAGGTGTCGCGATGGTCGGCTCGACGCAACACCGCGCACGCGATGCCCTCGCGCAGTGCCTCCCGGTCACCCAGCCCGAGAACCGACATCACTCGACCTGCGTCGACGGTCTCTGATGGACCGACCGAAATCCCCTGCCCGCGAAGCGCTTCCACGAACTCAACCAGGTGGCCGGGGATTCCGTGCGGCGCCAGCGGCTGCGGCGGACGGGTGCGGCGGATGGCCATCAGTTCAGCCTCAGCTCCCCGGCCGCCTTGACCTGATCCGACTGATGCTTGAGCACCACACCCAGCGTCGCGGCGATCACCTCATCGTCGATGGTGTCCAGCCCCAGCGCCAGCACGGTCCGCCCCCAGTCGATGGTTTCGGCCACCGACGGCAGCTTCTTGAGCTGCATGCCACGCAGCACGCCGATGATCTTGACGAGTTCCTCTGCCAGATGCTCCGGCAACTCGGGCACCCGGGACAACAGGATCCGACGCTCCAGCTCGGGATCGGGAAAGTCGATGTGCAGGAACAGGCATCGGCGCTTGAGCGCCTCGGACAGTTCGCGCGTGGCGTTGGAGGTCAGCAGGACGAACGGGGTGCGCTCGGCGGTGATGGTGCCGAGCTCGGGCACGGTCACAGCGAAGTCGGACAGCACCTCCAGCAGGAGGCCTTCGATCTCGATGTCGGCCTTGTCGGTCTCGTCGATCAGCAAGACGGTGGGCTCGGTGCGTCGGATCGCGGTCAGAAGCGGACGTGACAGCAGGAATTCCTCACTGAACACATCGGTTTTCGTCTGGTCCCAGTCGCCGTGCCCGGCCTGGATCCGCAGGATCTGCTTGGCGTGGTTCCACTCGTAGAGGGCGCGGGCCTCGTCGACGCCCTCGTAGCACTGCAGGCGCACCAAGCCGGAGCCGGTGGCCTGCGCGACCGCACGCGCCAGCTCGGTCTTGCCGACGCCTGCGGGACCCTCCACCAACAACGGCTTGCCGAGCCGGTCGGCAAGGAACACCGCTGTGGCCGTTGCGGTGTCGGGAAGGTAGCCGGTTTCCGCCAAGCGTCGCGCGACATCGTCGATGTCGGCGAACAGCGGTGCCGGGCGTGCGGGGACGCTCACTGGCGGGGTCCAATTCTCTTCGCGCAAGCGCTCATCGTTCTCCTGTTAAGCCGGGCGAGTGTGGCCGTCTCCCCACACAATCCACTTGGTTGACGTCAATTCAGGCAGCCCCATCGGTCCTCGGGCATGCAACTTCTGGGTGGAGATTCCGATCTCGGCGCCGAATCCGAACTGCTCGCCGTCGGTGAACGCCGTGGACGCGTTGACCATCACCGCGGCGGCGTCGACGCGCTCGCTGAACCGTTGAGCGGCAGCGAGATTCGCCGTGACGATGGCTTCGGTGTGCCCGGTGCCGTACTCGTTGACGTGGGCGATCGCGGCGTCGAGGCCGTCAACCACGGCCAGGGCGATGTCCATCGACAGGAATTCGGCCCGCAGTTCCTCCTCGGACGGGTCGGCGTGCACCGTGACACCTGCGTCCTGCAGCGCTTTGGTGAGTCGCGGCACCGCCTGTTCGGCGATCGACCTGTCGATCAACAGCGACTCGGC
>JAVRPG010000942.1:0-3675 GCA_032162325.1 Mycobacterium sp.
CGATTCCACCCGTGTCAGCACCAGTCGCTCCCCGGGCCGGGTCATGATCAGCACGCTGCCGAAGTGGACTCAGCGCCGGAAAGACCGGACTTCTCGATCCCCGGATCAGCTGACCTTCCAGTTCGCAAACAAAGTCACGCTAGAGGCACCAGAATTGTTGTGCGCGCTCGATGAGCCATCGCGGTTGCGCCACTGCTAAGGATATTCAGAATGTCGACGCGTCAACACCCACAGCAGTCCGTCAGCACTGCCGCGCCCAACCTGTCACCTGCCAGACGGGGGTCGGGCATGTTGTTGACGCGTCGACATCGCGGAGCGCACCGGCCGGGAGCACCCGCTACAACTGCACACCTGGATCGCCGTGCGGTGCACGTAAGAACCGCGATGGAGCGGATGAGTAGCAAATTTGACGTTGAAGTGGCCCGTGTTGCTGACGTCGAGCGCAACTGCGTCGCCGGTCGGGCATAGCAGGTGATCCCGGCCCTGCTCGGCCGGCACCGCGAGTGCGCGGCCCTCGACACCGGACTCGCAGCCCTTCGTACGGGCCAGAGTTGGACATTGGTGCTTCGCGGCGAAGCCGGGGTGGGCAAGACCGTGCTGCTCAACTACCTCGCTGCGCGGGCCGCAGGGTGTCAGGTGGTGAGCGCCGCGGGTGTCCAGTACGAGATGGAATTGGCATTCGCTGGGCTCCACCAGGTGTGTGCCCCAATGTTGGATCGGGTGGACCGCCTGCCGAGCCCGCAGCGCGATGCACTCCTCACCGCGTTCGGCGCAAGCGCCGGAGACCCGCCCGACCGATTCCTGGTCAGCCTGGCCGCCTTGGGATTGCTGGCTGAGTTCGCACGGGAGCGCCCGCTGATCTGTGTGATCGATGACGCGCAGTGGCTTGACCGGGCCTCCGCGCAGGCGTTGGCATTCATTGCCCGCCGCCTGGAGGCCGAATCGGTGGCCTTGGTCTTCTCCGTCCGAGGCGCAGACGAAGAATCAGAGTTGGCGGGCCTGCCGTCTCTGGTCGTTGAGGGTCTACCTCCCGTTGATGCACGCACGCTGTTGCATTCGGCGGTTTTAGGGCCGGTGGACGACCGCGTGGTCGATCGGATCGTCGCCGAAACACGCGGCAACCCATTGGCCCTGCTGGAGCTGCCCCAAGGATTCACACAAGCCGAGCTGTCTGCGGGGTTCGCGCTGCAAGGTGCGCGCATGCTGTCCGAGCACATCGAGGAAAGCTACCGGCGGCGACTGGAACTGCTTGAGCCTCAGACCCGGCAGCTGTTACTCATCGCGGCGGCGGAGCCGCTGGGTGATCCGGTGCTGCTGTGGCGGGCCGCGACACAGATCGGGATTGGTCCGGCTGCCGCAGGGCCGGCATCTTCGGCTGGGCTACTCGAGATAGACACCCGCGTGAGGTTTCGCCATCCACTGCTGCGCTCGGCAATCTATTGGGCCGCACCGGCAGAACAACGCCGCACGGTACACCGCGCCCTGGCTGAGGCCACCGACGTGGACGGCGATCCCGATCGCCGCGCATGGCACCGCGCCCAAGCCGCGACCCTGCCCGACGAGGACATCGCGGTCGAACTCGAGCGTTCCGCAGACCGCGCCCAAGCGCGCGGGGGCCCCGCCGCCGCGGCCTCTTTCCTCGAACGCGCCGCCGAGCTGACTCCCGAACCCGCGCGACGCGCCGAGCGCGCGTTGGCCGCCGCGCGCGCCGCACACCGGGCCGGCGAGCCGGACACGGCGTTGAGACTGCTTTCCATCACCGACGCCGGACCGCTGGACGAACGGCGCAGCGCGCAGGTCGACGAGCTACGAGCTCAGCTGGCGTCCGCGTCTAACCGTTGCAGCGACGCTGCCGAGCTGTTTCTGCGGGCCGCCACGCGGCTGGCGCACTTCGACGCCAGACTTGCCCGAGACGCCTACCTGGACGGCCTCGCCGCGGCCCACCATGCCGGCCCGCTGGCAGGCAACACGGGCCTCCCCGACGTAGCGCGGGCCGCACGGGTCGCGCCCTCATCGGCACAGCCTCCGCGCCCACACGATCTTCTGTTGGACGGATTGGCGACGCGCTTCAGCGACGGATATCCCGCCGGAGTGCCTGCGTTGAAGCGGGCGCTGCGCGCGTTCGTTAGCTCAGAGCTCACTACAGAAGAGAGCCGCCGTTGGCTCTGGTTAGCCCACGCCATCGCCATCGATCTGTGGGACGAGGAGACCTGGGCGGTGATGCCTGACCTGCAGGTCCGCCTGGCACGAGATGCCGGTTCAGTTGCCACGCTGCCGTTGGCGTTGTCGATGCGCATCGCGTCGCACACATTGCTCGGCGAGCTCTCGGCGGCCGCGTCGCTGACCGCCGAGCTCGCCAAGGTCACCGACGCGACCGGCATTCTCGCGCCATCCGGTGCCGGACTGTTAGCCGCCTGGCAGGGTCGAGAAGCCGAAGCGCTTGCGGTGATCGATACCACCCGCGACGGCGCCGTGAGTCGCGGCGAGGGTATCGGCGTGGCCATCGCCGGCTGGAGTAAGGCGCTGCTCTACAGCAGCCTCGGCAGGTATGAGCTCGCAATCGACGCTGCCCATCAGGCCAGCGTGGACCCGCAGGAATTGGGGGCTTGCACGTGGGGAGCACTCGTCGAAACCATCGAGGCCGCCAGCCGCTGTGGACAGATAGATCTGGCGTCGCAGGCCTTCGAAAGGCTCAGCTCGATGACACGCGCCAGCGGCACCGACTGGGCGTTGGGCATCGAGGCGCGTTCGCGGGCGCTGCTCGGCGGGGCAGCAGCGGAAAGCGCGTACCTGGAGGCGATCGAACGCCTCAAACGCACTCGGATTCGCGGGGAACTGGCTCGCAGCCACTTGCTCTACGGCGAGTGGTTGCGCCGGGAACGCCGAGGAATTGACGCGCGTCACCGCCTGCGCACCGCCCACCACATGTTCACCGTGATGGGTGCTAACGCATTCGCCCAGCGCGCCGCCCGGGAACTGCAGGCAGCCGGCGGGACGGCCCGCAAGCGCAAGGCGGCTACCAACGGCGGCGACCTCACCCCCCAAGAGGCCCATATCGTCCGACTGGTTCGCGAGGAACTCTCCAACCACGACATCGGCGCCCGGCTCTTCATCAGCCCGCGCACCGTCGAATGGCACCTAAGCAAGATCTTTGCAAAGCTGGGCGTCACCTCACGGCGGCAACTTCAGCGCTAGGAGTGACCAGAAGAGCGCCCATGCGGGAGTCCCGGCTTTCGGCGGCCACGTGCCCTCGAGACCCTGAGCCGCGCCACATTGTTTAGACACTTCGAGTCGGCGGGTCGGTCTCGGTGTCGCTGCCCGATAGAGCAAGCACTTCGGCGAAGCCCTCGGTGAGGCAGCGGGCAACGCCTTCCGGTTCGGTCACCGCGGCAGGATCTACATTGACTGCAACGCAGCATGTTTCACCGTGTGAGATAAGGGTGTAACCATGGTGGCGGCCGATCATCGCGCCGCACGACTCGCCGATGCTCGACTACGAGGTGGCGATCAATCCGGGATGCGGCGGCACGAAACTCGGCCGGACGAGGCCGTGTTCGACCAGCTTGGCGATCCACTCGGCGTCCATGACATCTTCTCCGAACTAAAAAATTCGTGAATTGTGCGGATTGCCGTGGCGTTCGGGCGTCATGGATGGTTTCGGCAATGTGGCCCGGT
>JAVRPG010000943.1:0-2743 GCA_032162325.1 Mycobacterium sp.
CGATCCGTGCAGGCCGATCAGCCCGGCCTCCTGCGGGAAGCGGCGGCTTGCGACCAGGGCCACGGCGCCAAGCGATGCGACGATCACGTCGCCGAGCCGCGGCAGGACCCGATCCTCGACCGGCCCGAACCAACCGCGCCCGACCGCCTCGTCGCGGCTCAGCACCAACGCCTGGTCGCCCAGCCGGGCACGATAAGCCGCCAGTATGTCGGCGACGGCACCGTCGACGCAGTAGAGATGGCGGAACCGGGACTCGCCACCGATCAGTCGTAGCCCGTCGGTCAGCCCGGGCTCGACGTCCAGGTCGATCCGGCACTCTGGTGCGACATCGATCATGCCGTGATCGGCGACCACCACGAGGACTGCGTCGCGCGGCAAGGCCGAGCGCACCCTCGAGGCGAACGTGTCAGCCGCGGCCAGTTCCTTGCGCCACTGCCAGGATTCACACCCCTGACCGTGGCCGGTGTAGTCCAACTGGGAGTCGTACACGTAGACCAGCGACGACTTGCCCTCACGGCTGGCGAACCTGGTCGCGTCGAGTCGATCGTCAACCGTATCGGCGCCACGGTGAGCACTCCCGCGGAAGGCGGCTACGGTCAGGCCCGAGTTGTCGAAGCGAGCCTTGCTGACGTTGCGGGTGGTGACACCAGCGGCCGCGACGCGTTCGAACACCGTCCTGTGCGGCTGCCAACTCCGCGGGTCCACCGGCGCATCCCAGGCCAATGCGTTCAGCAGCGCGCCGGTCTCCGGCACGATCGAGGTGTAGCCGACGATGCCGTGGGCGCCGGGCGGCAATCCCGTACCAAGACTGGTGAGGCTTACTGCTGTGGTGGACGGTACGCCGGCGGTGACCGTGCGCCCGGTCGGCAGTAACGAGGCCAGGTACGGCGCTAGTTCCGCGTTACGGATCAGCAGATTCCACCCGAGCCCGTCCAGCAGCAGTACGGCGTACCGCGGTGCGGGTGGCAGGCCGAGCGTGTTGGCCTCCCCCGGAACCGAGAGGGCGCCCGCTACGGAAGGCAGCACGTCGGCGAGTGACCCACCGCCATAGGCGGGGAGCACCGGCTGGAACACGACGCGCTACCGGCTGGTCGCGGAGGACAACGCCGACGCGAAATCGAGTACTTGCTGGATCCCTGCCGGGCCGTCGGCTGCCGCACTGATCCGCAGCGAGATGTCGTCCGCCGCGACCGAACCGGTATAGCCGTGGTCCGCCTCGCAGCTCGGGTCGGCACAGACGGCCGGCTCGAGATCGATCCGGTGCACCATGCCCCAGCCGATGGTGAGCACCACCTCGCCACCCGCGACCGCAGGGTCCGACTTGCCGGAGGCGTAACCGGCCGGATTCGGCACGACGCGGTTCACCACCACCGCATTCACCCGCTGGAGCGGGATCGCCTCGGTGGAGGTGGACGCGTACGGCGCTCGGATCAGGTCGTCCGCGGCGTGCTCGTCGGTGTGTCCGACGATCAGCCGGGACGGGGTCAGCGCCAGGATGGTGATGTGGCGCCGGACCTCGTCACGGTCGAAGGTCGGCTCGTGCTGGAGCACGAAGGCCCGGATGGGTTCGCCGGCGACCGCCACTGCGAGCGAGTCCGTCACGACGTCTGGGTAGTAGCCGCACCGGTCGATCGCGTCACGCAAGTCGGACGAGGCGTCCGCAAGGTCGGGGACCGGCGCATTCAGGTCACGCATGACCTCATCCTTGCACGCGCCGGTCCCACAGCCGGATCCCTGCACCAGGGCTGTGGGTATCGGGAAGGTCGTCCGTGCGGGTCTGGTGCATCAGCCTGCGCTGGCTCGCCTTAGCACCGGCGAACCAGCTGCTCCTGCGACGGCGACCAGCACCAGGCCGATGACTACCTGGCCGACCAACAGCAGTACGCCGGAACTTCCCTGCGTGAGAACCTTGCCCCCGCTGAAGGCGAGACCGCAAAGAGCCCCGAACCCGACCACCGGGAGCCCGACGCCGACCACAGGGACCACTGCAGCAAGCCGAGCCGAGCTTTCGATCACCTTCAGTGGTACGCCGGACCGGCGCAGCGCCTTCGCCGGGCCCGACTGGTCCAAGGCGGTACCGACGGCTCCTGCGGCTGTGGAGGCAGCGCCGGTCACGAGACCAGGCCAAGCAGCAGGGCCACCCCCAGGCGCATGTCGAGGAATATCCCGGCTTCGTGCTGATTCACCTCCGCAGCTGTCAGCGGGACCTGGTCCGGCACCACGTCGTACAGGACCGTCCGGACGCGTTCCCGGTCGGCGGCCGGTACGACGATATCGACGGCCCGGTCCCGGGTCGTAACCTCGCCCTTCAGCCCTGCGGAGGCCAGGCGGTTCTTCGCGTCCTGGGCAACAGCGACTGTCTGCCCTCGGTCGGCGTAGAGCTCGAAGGCCGCACCCGTGCCGTCTTGCGACATCCCGTACGGCATGAACAAGGCAAGGAAGCCGGTTACGAAGCCACTCAAGACAAGCGCCGCCACGGGACGGAATGCGCCCTTCGGGTCATCCGCAAGACGTCGGCCGGCGAGCAGCCCGACCGGGCCGTTCGCGCTGCGGGCCAGGATCTTGCCGATCACCTGGACGGCCCATGGTCCGACTACCCGGACGGCCAACGCGGCCATCGCGACACCCATGACGATCGGCAGCACAGCACCGCGAGTGCCGATCACCGCAAGCATGATCGGGCCGATGACCAGCAGGACCAGCCTCAGCGCGCTAGTCGCCTTGCGGGTCTGACCGCGCACTA
>JAVRPG010000944.1:0-2805 GCA_032162325.1 Mycobacterium sp.
TGCTGCCATTCCGGCACCCCCGCCAGACCCGTCCGGCGCTGGTGCCCGTCGCCTTCTGGCGGAGACCGGACAACCAGCCGTCCAGGTTAACAGGCGACGCGGCCGACACGCCGCTCTGTCGCCGCCGCGCTTCTCGCCATGCCCGCCATCAGCCTGAACTATCTTATCCCGGTCGTCGCGCCACCAACAGCAGCCGCATAAGCCGCCGACACTGCGATTGTTGTGCTTGATGATAGGAAGGCTTTAAGCTTCGGGCGATATGTTCCCCGCAGCAAGCAAGCGCTCGATCAAGTCCTCGCCAGGCGCCATCGTCAGATGGTTGACTAGTTACTGGGCCGCACGGCTGCACGTAAGCACGAAAGAATGGTGCGATGAGCGACTATGACACCGACATCCTGACCTGGTCTGAACACCAGGCCGAACTGCTGCGCCGCCGGGCCGCCGGCGAACTGGTCAACGACGCGGAACTGGACTGGCCGAACATCGCCGAGGAGATCGAAAGCGTGGGTCGCTCAGAGCGCTCGGCACTATCGAGCCGCGTCCGAACCATCATCGAGCATCTCGCCAAGTTGGAAGCTTCGCCGGCGAGCGAGCCGCGTATCGGCTGGCAGGATACAGTGCTGCGTGCCCGCGCTGATATTGAGGCTCTCCTGGAAGACAGTCCCAGCCTCCGCCGAAAACTGGATGAGACGGTCGCAAACGAGCTTGCTCGAGCGCTTCGGTTGGCTGCGTCGGCACTGGCGCTGCACGGCGAGGCGCCACGCGTATCGCTGGAAGAAATCCAATTTAATGCGGAGCAGGTGCTGGGGCCTTGGTTTCCCGAAGACCCTGCGTGACCTTTATCCATCCTCGCAACCCGGCTGCGGCGCATGGCGCGCTTCGATGCGCTGTCGGTGCAGGCCGACCCTTTGTCCCGGCTCAGATGGCAGCGGCGTTTTGCCCGGTAACGACAAAGAAGGACGACCCAGCAGCAGCCCCTACCGGATCGCCCCCTCCCGCTTCAGCGCCCGCAGCGTCGCCCGGAATGCATCGACGGTGGTCGCCATCTCCTCCTCCCCATGCATCGCCGAGATCGTCCCCGACGGGCCGGAGTTCATGTCGACACCGTTCACCAGCAGCCCCATCCGCACCTGCCCCGTCACCCCCTCGCCCCGCGGCTTGTCGATCATCCTCTGAATGAACCCAGCCGCATCGAACGCGCTCGGCACGATGTCCGCCCCTTCCGGGTTGGTATAGATATGCATCCCGGAGTAGGACCCGTGAACCGCCCACTTCACCCCCTCCTCCTCCAGCACTTCGTTCATCTTCGCCCGCACCTCGGCGCCATAGGCGTTCGCCCGGGCACAGGCATCGGTGCCAGCCAGGATCTCCAATGTGGCGATCCCGGCCGCGGCGGACACCGGGTTGGCATTGAACGTCCCCAGGTGCGCGATCTTCTCCCTCGCCGCGGCCTTGGTCACCTTGAAGTCCAGCCAGTCCAGGATGTCCTTCCGCCCGACCACCGCCCCGCCCGGAAGCCCGCCGGACAGGATTTTCGCCAGCGTCGTCATATCCGGCGTGATCCCGGTCGCCGCCTGCACGCCGCCCGGAGACACCCGGAACCCGGTCACCACCTCATCGAAGATCAGCAACGTGCCAGCCTGCTTCGTCAACTCCCGCAGCACCGACAAAAATGACGGCAGGATCGGCATCTTGCCGAAATTCGCCCCGGTCGGCTCCAGGATCACCGCCGCGATGTCCTTGTGGTCGTTGAAAATCCGCGTGATTCCATCGACATCGTTGGCATCGCACAGCAGAACGTTGTCGGCCACGCCCTGAATCACGCCGCTGGTAGCCGAACCATCGAAATGATTGGTATGCCCGCTGGTCATGTGATCGTGCCAGCCATGGAAGTGGCCGCGGAACCGCACCAGCTTCGACCGCCCCGTGTATGCCCGGGCCAACCGCAGCGCAATCAACGTCGCCTCGGTGCCGGACGAGGTGAATCGCACCCGTTCCGCCGACGGCACCATCTGCCTGACCAGCTCCGCCCAGCGCACCTCCAGCTCATGACAGGCACCAAAATGCGTGCCGCGCTCCAGCGCCGCGTGCACCGCCGCCATCACCGCCGGATGGTTATGCCCCAGGATCAACGCGCCATGACCGCCGAAATAATCCACGTACTTGTTGTTGTCGACGTCCCACTTCACTGGCCCCAACGCCCGCCGAATGTATATCGGATACGGATCGAAATTCCGGCTGTCATGCGACAGCCCGCTCGGCATTAAGTCCAGCGCCTTGGCCGCCAGTGCCGCCGATCCCGGCGTCATCGACTGATAGGCGGCGGTCAAGGTCGCGTTCGGCAACGTACTGGCAGACATGGCATAACCTCTCAGAGTCGGTACCGGTCATTATAGCGCTTCAGGAACTGGCGCACACGTTCCGAACGCGGGGAGGTGAACATTTCCTCGGGTGCGCCCTCCTCGACGATCACTCCGCCGTCCATGAACACGACCCGGTCGGCGACGTCGCGGGCGAAACTCATTTCGTGCGTAACCACGATCATCGTCATCCCATCGCGCGCGAGCTGGCGCATCGCCCCCAAAACCTCACCCACCAGTTCAGGGTCCAATGCCGACGTGACCTCGTCGAACAGCATGATCTTCGGGTCCATCGCCAGCGCCCGGGCGATTGCCACCCGCTGCTGTTGCCCGCCGGACAACCGGGCGGGATAGGCGTCGGCTTTCTCCGACAGCCCGACCATCGCCAGCAGATCCCTGGCCCTCTGTTCCGCCTTCGGACGCGGAATGCCCCGAACGCGGATCG
>JAVRPG010000945.1:0-6652 GCA_032162325.1 Mycobacterium sp.
ATCTGCACCTTGCCACCGCGGAAGTGGTGGTACAGCGACCCGATGGGCGCACCGGCGGCCTGGGCGATGTCCTTCATGCCCACCGCGCCGTAGCCCTTGTGCCGCATCAGCTCCGCCGCGGCGATCAGGATCGATTCCTTGGTAGACCTTGCCATCTTCGCCTCCCGGCTACAGACTAGAGCATACGTTCTAGAATCAACGTTCTAATGCCGAAGGGTCGCCATGAAATCCGTCGAAGTATCCGCCGGAACCATCGAATACCGGGAGGAGGGCGACCCGAGCGGTCCACCGGTCGTGCTGCTGCATGGTCTGCTCATGAACGACGCCCAGTGGAACCTGGCGCAGCCGATGCTCCCGTCGGGCTTTCGCTATCTGCTGCCGGTGCTGCCCATGGGCGGGCACCGCATCCCGATGCGCGAGGACGCGGACCTGACCATGCCCGGGATGGTCGACATCGTCGGAGATTTTGTGGACGGGCTGGACCTTGACGACGTCACGCTGGTGGTCACCGACTGGGGCGGGGCACTGTTCCTCACCGACGCCGGGCGCGACAAACGCGTTGCGCGGCTTGTGATCTGCCCATCAGAGGCGTTCGACAACTTCCCGCCCGGTTTTCCGGGCAAGGACGCGTGGCTGGCCAGCCGGAACACGTTGACGGTGTCGCTGGCGATGCGTCAGCTCAAGATCGGCTGGTTGCGGCGGCAGTGGCTGATGTTCGGACAGATGGCGAAAAAGCCTGTCCCGCAAGACATTGTCGACAAGTGGATGGCGCCCGGCCTGGCAGACCGGCGTATCCGGCAGGACCTCGTCAAGTATTGTCGCACCAAGTTCGACGGCGCCGACCTGATCCGCGCGACGAACAGGCTCGCCGACTTCACCGGACCCGCGCTGGTGTTGTGGAGCCGCAACCCCGTGATGCCGGAAGAGCACGGCGACCGGCTCGCGGCCCTGCTGCCCAAGGGTCAACTGCGGCTGGTCGACGACGCCTACGTCCTGGTGATGCTGGATCAGCCCGCGGTCACCGCTCGCCAGATCGGGGCGTTTCTGAACTCCTGAGAAGAATGGCACCTCCATGAATGCCACGCGGCTGCTCGTCGAACAGCTCGCCCGGTTGCGTGAGCCGGCGCCGCTCGTGCTGACGCCGCGCAGGCAGATGCGGCGGCTCAATGCCCAGTTCGACTTTCTCGGCGATCCCGCCGACATGCTGGTCCATCCCGACGACGGCGCCACGGCGGGCGTCGTCGACGGCAGTCCGGTGACGGTACGCAGCGCCCACGGTGAGCTGACCGGTGTCGCCAAGGTGGACCCCGCGATCCGGCGCGGTGCGGTCTCGGTGCCGCACGGCCACGTCGAGGCCAACGTCAACGCGCTGACGAACAAGGACGACATCGACCTGGTGACCGGCATGGTGCGCTACTCGGGTGTGTCGGTCAGCCTGCACCCCGCTTGAGTCTCCGCATCGCGTTCGCTGGCACTCGTCCGGGCGACCTCATCTGGCCAGACGGGAAATAAAAGCACCCTCGCCAGCGCTGAATTATATAGAAACTCTATATGTTCTGTTTCTCTCCGGAAGCGCCCCGCCGGGGCCCCACAACTCGATCGCGGCGAGCGAGCGGCCGCATCCACGCCCAAGGAGCGAATCATGACAATCCAGCGACGCTACCTACCGCCGATGTTGTTGGCGGTGGCTGCCGCGGCATCGATCGCCACCGCACCCACCGCGCTGGCCGAACAATCCTGCACCTATGTCGGCGCCAACAGCACGGTCTGCCAGACGCCGGGAAATGTGCAGATCGTTAACACGCCGCCCCCGGTGCAGTACTACCCGCAGTATCCATTCTTCGGGGACAACTTGATCATCCTCCACCACCATCGCTGAAACACCGGCCAACACAGCCTGATCAAATCCTCGACCATGAGGTGCAAATCGGGGAAGGCGCGAAGGAGCACCGCGCCCACACTTCCTTGAGGACTTCCGCGCCCGTCGCGTCACCCGGCAACGGCGTGCGGATCGTGCCGTCCGGCCACGTCGAGGCCAACGTCAACGCGCTGACGAACAAGGACGACATCGACCTGGTGACCGGCATTGTCCGCTACTCGGATGTGCCGGTCAGCATGTACCCGGCGTGATCCGAGTAGTCGCCTACTCATTGCAAACCCGATCCGTGGGCCGATACTCAGCGGGTACCGAGCGAACAAGGTTGTCCTGGAAAGGAACAGACAGTTGAGTATGTCCATTAAGGCTCCGCCCGTCCCCTTGGTCCGCGTGATCGAGCGGGCCCGCCATCACCTGCTGCGACTTCACCAGTCACTGGCCCCGGCGCCTGCCGCGATGGTCGAGCTCATTACTGCTGCGTGGCTGTCCCAAGCAATCACCGTTGCCGCCGAGCTGCGCGTCGCCGATGCGCTGGCCGATAAGCCTTTGGGAATCGACGACCTGGCGCACAAGGTTGGCGCGAACGCGGACGCGCTCAGCCGGCTGCTGCGTGCATTAATCGGCCGGGGAATATTCCGTCAGCGCCGCGACGGCCGCTACGATCTGACGCCGCTGGCAAAGACCCTGCGATCGGACACGCCGGACTCGATGGCCGCTTTTGCCCGATTCGTCGGCTCGTCACAGGACCGCGAGCACTGGAGCCACTGCATCGAGGCCGTCAGGACCGGTGAGTCGGTCGTTCCGAAGCTGCGCGGCAAAGAGGCCTTCGACTACGTCGCGAGCGAACCCGAACTCAACGAAGTCTTCAACCAAGCCATGACGAACTTCACGGAGTTGGCGCTGGCCGCGGTGACTGCCGCCTACGACTTCACCGGCAATCGCACGATCGTGGATGTCGCCGGCGGGCACGGCCGACTGCTGGCCGGCATCTTGGCCGCTACGCCAACCGCAAACGGCGTCCTCTTCGACCAGCCTCATGTGGTCGCAGGTGCCGAACCGCTGCTGCGTACGCACGATGTCTCCGACCGCGTCAAAATCACCGGTGGGTCGTTCTTCGAGGCCGTTCCCGAGGGCGGCGACCTTTATGTGCTGAAGAACATCATCCATGACTGGCCCGACAACAAGGCCCTGCAGATTCTCAAGACTGTGCGGGCCGCGGCCCATGAGGGCTCGACCGCGCTGCTGGTCGAGTCCGTCATACCGCCCCACGACCGTGAATTCCCTACGAAGTGGCTGGATCTCGAGATGCTCGTGGTCAATACAGGGCGGGAACGCACTACGGCCGAATACCGAGAACTGCTGCAAGACGCGGGATTCCAAATGACACGTGTGGTGCCGACCGCCTCACCGTTCAGCCTTGTGGAAGCCAGAGCAGCGTAATCGGCGGAGCTAGGCCGGAATCACTCCGAGCTGTTTCATCTGCGAGAAGACGTCGACGACACCCCAGGTCTCAACTACCCGGCCGTTGGCGAAGCGGAAGATGAAGATCTCGTCGTACGCAATGGATTTGCCGGTTGGCTCCATGCCCATGTACTCACCCAGGTGGGTTCCGGTGACCACGATCCTGGCGACGACCTTGTGCTCCTCCCCGATCAAATCCTCGACCGTGAGGTGCAGATCGGGGAAGGCGCGAAGGAGCACCGCCCACACCTGCTTGAGGACTTCCGCGCCCGTCGCGTCACCCGGCAACGGCGTGCGGATCGTGGCGTCCGGCTCGACAAGCTCGTCGATCGTCTTCGAGATGAACTCCATGTCGCAGGTGTTCATGGCGTCACGGAAGCGTCGGAAGGTCGCCTTGTTGGTTGTTAATTCGGCGGTCGACATTCAGCTCCTCCCAGCCTGAGCTACTCCTCGCCGTCGAGGATCGCGGCGACGTCGTCGGGGATGTCGATGTTGGTGTAGACGTCCTGCACGTCGTCGCTGTCCTCAAGCGCGTCGATCAGCTTGAGCACCTTGCGCGCACCGTCGAGGTCGACGGGCACGGTCACCGAGGGCTGGAAGCTGGCCTCGGCCGACTCGTAGTCGATGCCCGCGTCCTGCAGGGCGGTCCGCACCGCGACCAGATCGGTGGGCTCGCAGATGATTTCGAAAGTGTCGCCCAGATCGTCGACGTCCTCGGCGCCCGCCTCGAGCACCGCCGTCAGGACGTCGTCCTCGGTCAGCCCGTTCTTCTCCAGGGTGACGACTCCCTTGCGGGAGAACAGGTAGGCCACCGACCCGGGGTCGGCCATGTTGCCGCCGTTGCGGGTCATCGCGACGCGCACCTCGCCCGCGGCGCGGTTGCGGTTATCGGTCAGGCACTCGATCAGTACCGCGACGCCGTTGGGCCCGTAGCCCTCGTAGGTGATGGTCTGCCAGTCGGCGCCGCCGGCTTCCTCACCGGCGCCGCGCTTGCGCGCCCGCTCAATGTTGTCGTTGGGCACCGAGTTCTTCTTGGCCTTCTGGATGGCGTCGTACAGCGTTGGGTTGCCGCCGGGATCGCCACCACCGACGCGCGCGGCCACTTCGATGTTCTTGATCAGCCGGGCGAAGTTCTTGCCGCGGCGTGCGTCGATGACGGCCTTCTTGTGCTTCGTCGTGGCCCATTTGGAATGGCCGCTCATGCAGGTACTACCTCTTTCACTGACTTCAGAGTCCGATCAACGAGTCTACGTGGACGGGTTAGGAGGGCGCTCGTGAGGCGACTGAACGGACCCGCAGACCACCGGGCGTGACTA
Source organism: Mycobacterium sp. (assembly GCA_032162325.1). Lineage (GTDB taxonomy): Bacteria > Actinomycetota > Actinomycetes > Mycobacteriales > Mycobacteriaceae > Mycobacterium. The sequence goes on from JAVRPG010000945.1 coordinate 4,654, forward strand.
TCGCAACCTCAGCGAACCGCAGTATCACTCCCGCCGCGACAACAACGTTGCGATCGGCATGCGCGACCGCACCGCATTGATGGCCGTCGTGCATCGGCCGGACTCCGACGTCCGGGTGCCCGCGCTGATCGCCGCCTCGCCCTACCCGCGTCAGATCCAGGACCTCGGCGCTCCCATGGGGTTCGTCGAGGCCGGCGCCACCGACTTCTGGGTGCCCCGCGGCTACGCCCACGTCATCGCCAATCTGCGCGGCACGGGTGGCTCAGGCGGGACGTTCGGGTTCTTCGACGCTCAGGAACGCCGCGACATGCACGATCTCGTCGAATGGGTGGCCGCGCAGCCGTGGTGTGACAGCAACGTCGGGATGATGGGCATCAGCTACTTCGCGATGACGCAGCTGCAGGCCGCGGTCGAGCGGCCGCCGCACCTGAAGGCGATCTTCCCGGTCGCCGTGACAGCAGACCTGTACGAAGGGGCCGTGCACAACGGGTTGTTCAGCTCGTCGTTCATAACACCGTTCCTCGCGATGGTCGGTCTGACCGCAGGGCGCAGTGACAAGTTCTGGCGCAGCCCGCCGCTGCGGCTCGCTCGCGACGTGCTCACGACCGAGCGCCTGCACTCAAAGTTCGCCACCATGAACGGCGAGTCGGCCCTGACCGTGCTTCGCCAGCTGCTCAAGCTGCCGCACGACCCGCATCCCTGGGACGACTTGTGGCTCGACATCGCGGTCAAGCACCCCACCCGCGACGAGTGGTGGGACGAGCGAAACCTGCTGCCGCTGCTGAAGAACATCAACATCCCGATGTACCTCGGGTGCGATTGGCAGAATGCGCCGCTGCATTTGCGTCGACCTTCACCGCCTGGAAAGCGTTGTCGGGCAGCCGATGTGTCCGCATGGGGATGCTCGGCGAGTTCGGCCTCATCTGGCCGTGGGAAAGCCTGCACGTCGAGGCGCGGGCGTGGTTCGACCATTGGCTCAAGGGCCGTGACACGGGCATCGTTGAAGGGCCCGCTCTCCGATACTTCCTGCCTGGCGCGGACGACTGGCACACTGCCGATTCGTGGCCGCCGCCGGGCAGCCACCGCGAATTCGCACTGCGCGCTGACGGTGCGCTGGCTGAAGAGGAGGGCGAGTCAGGCGACCGCGAGTACCTGGTGCTGGGCGCCGGCCTGAACCAAGCCCGATCGATCCGCCGTCGATGCTGACGTGGACCAGCGAGTCGCTGTCCTCGGCGGTGGATGTCGTGGGCGACATCGAAGTACAGCTGGTCGGGTCGGCGACCGCGATCGACACGGCGTGGATCGCGATCCTGCAGGACGTCGCGCCGGACGGCACGGTCTCCGACGTGACGGCCTGCTGGCTGCGCGCCAGCATGCGCGAGGTCGACGAATCAGCCAGCCGGCCGGGCGCGCCGGTGTTGCCGTGCCGCACCGCCGAGGCGGTGCCCATCGGCGAGGACGTCGTGTATCGAATCCCGTTGGTACCCAATGCTCGTCGCTTCCAGGCGGGCCATCGCATCCAAGTGATGCTGACCGGCGACGACCAGGATCCGTCCATGCCGGCCATCATGAACTTCAGGCATGCCAGCGTCGGCACCAGCAGCCTCAACGCGGTGCGCTCGTCGTCACGCCTGCTCCTGCCGCTCCTCCCCTAGCGGATTTGTGGAGCCTCAACCGCGCTCACCGCGGCTAACACTCCACAAATCGCTCAGGCGCGGCCCGTGACGATGTCGACGAAGAGCTTGTGAATGCGACGGTCGCCCGTCATCTCCGGATGAAACGCCGTCGCCAGCATGCGGCCCTGCCGCACGGCGACGATGTGGCCGGCGGCCCGGCCCAAGACCTGCACGTCGGGGCCGACGCGTTCGACCCACGGCGCGCGGATGAACACAGCGTGCACGCGACCGTCGAGACCCTCAAAGGGAAAGTCGCCCTCAAACGAATCGACTTGGCGGCCAAAGGCGTTGCGACGCACCGTCATATCAATGGCCTTGAGCGG
>JAVRPG010000946.1:0-9585 GCA_032162325.1 Mycobacterium sp.
CGCACGGATGGTCTTTTGAGCGTTCGGCATGCGACTGCGCGGTAGACTTAGCTGTTGATGTATTCATAGCCGCCCGTCACGAGGGAGGGGCGAACGATGGTCATCGTTGTTGTACTTCTGCTCGTCGTGAGCGTCGCCGCGCTAATCGCCGCGGTGATTATCGGTACTCCGGCACCTGGTTACCCCAGGCACGGCACCTTTGGCATTGACGGGTTTGATAGCAGCTTCGTCGCCTGGGCGTGCGTCGGCATGTGCGCGGTAGGTCTGCTCCTGCTGTTCATCGACTCCAAGCGGGAGAAGTCGAGGCCGGCGGAGCCTGGGGAACAGGACCACACGGCCGGTGACGAGTTGTTCGGCGAGCACGAAGTCGAACGGGACCTCTCGCGAGAGAATTGAGCCTGGACAACACGGCCAACACGCTGAACCTGCGTCGCCAGTCCGCCGTGGCAATGATCTGACCGGTACATTGGGTCTTACCTTTAGGCCGAATGTATGCGGAGGAGCGATGGCACCAGTCGAGTCAAATTCGACCTCGACACGTTCGAGTGTCGTCCTCACTCCGGTGGATGTGCCCAAAGCGTCCGATGTGTTGGCCCGTGAACTGCGTGAACGGATTCTCAGCGGCGAGCTGACCGAGGGTACAGCGCTTCCCGCCGAGCGTGAGCTGGTCAAGCAGACGCAGATGAGCCGGGCTACCGTGCGGGAGGCCTTACGCATCCTGGAGGTGCAGAACCTGGTTCGGGTCAGGGCAGGTCGGGCAGGCGGTGCCTTCGTCCAGCGCCCGACGACGAAGTCGATGGCCAACTCGGTGGGCTTGATGATTCGCGGCCAGAAGATCAAGCTGGCCGATCTGATGGAAACCCGCGAGGCGCTGGAACCGTTCTGCGCCGAACTCGCGGCCCGCAACCGCACCGATGACGACCTGGCGGTGCTCGACAAGGCGAACGACGACCTCGCCAACCCGGACGCTGACCTGCCGGCGTTCCTGCAGGCCAATCTCGATTGGCATGTGGGGGTGGCCATGGCCGGTCACAACGAATTGTTGATCGGATTCATGACCGCGTTGTCGCACGCCATCTACACCGGAACTGAGAACGCCGCGTTCGTCGACGACTCGGTGCGAGGCGTCACCCAGCGCGCCCACCGGTCGATCACGGCCGCAATCCGCAGCCGCGACGCGGAGGCGGCCAGCCGGCGCATGCGTCGCCATGTGCACAGCTACGCCAAGGCCGCGCTGGCCATGGATGAACGTGACGCAATCAGCGTCAACGACTGATGGAGATTTAAGGACTAAGAGGTGACCCGTAACTGATTGCGGGTCTTGAGGTTGCCGAGTCCGGTGATGATGTGGAGGCTGTGGTTGATGGCGTCGCCGCGGCGGCGGCATTGTCGCAGTATTTGCCAGTCCTTGAGTCGGGCGTTGACGTGTTCGACGCGGGCCCTGATCTGGCGGTGTGCCCGGTAGTGGTGGTCGCGGATGATGCGGCCGGTGTTGTCGCGTCGCGGGGTGGTGATCGAAGTGATGCCGCGGTATCCGCCGTCGCCGAGGACGACACGACCCTCGAACAGATGCGCCACGGTGTGACGGGCCACGATGACGTCGTTGCGGTTACCGGGCCAGCACTGGCCGGCCACCACCACCCGGCGTCGGCGAGCGCAGGTGATCTGGGTGTTGCCGCTGCGACGGTAGTTCGTGCTGATGGCGGTGATCGACTGGTCGTGCACCGGGATCAGGGTGCCGTCGATGATCCATGTCCCACCGTGGGCACTGGGGTCCGGGCGCAGTGTGTGGGCCAGCGCCGCCACCAGGCGATGGATGATCGGGTCCACCGCGGATTGGCTGGTGGCAAACGGGGCGGCCAGCCCGCGGGTGGTCAGATTCGTCCGCAGGTGGATCAGCACCAGCAGTACCCGCACCGGTAGCGGCAAACCCGAGGGCCTTGCGGGCGTCGGAGGCATGCGGTGTCGGATCAGCGCGCAGATGGTGTGGACCTGACCAACTGTTAGGCCGGCGAGCGGCACGAGGTTTCGGTATCGGTGTGGGAGCGGGTCGGTGTCGGTGGGTGATGGTTTCATGATTGCTATGGCAGCCGCGCCCACCGACACCACCACCGTTACCAGCGGTGACGTGGTGGTGCCGCGGCGCCGCGGTAAGTCGAGGGCGCCGAATTTCACCTACGACGGGCCGGTGTCGGTGATCCGGCTGGAACTCGACGTCTCGGATGAGCGGGTGTGCCGGCGCCTGCAGCGGCAGTGGGCGGCGGTGTTTCGGCTGCGCCGGGCGCTGCAGCGTTACGCTGCGGCGCGTTGTCGGGCGTATTGGTCGGCCCATCGTGAACGCGCCCACGACCCGAAGGCGCTGCGGGAGCGGCTGGGGTTGTCGCGCAAAGGGATCGAGGCCGCAGCCAAATCCCATATCGAGGCCAGCGGGTGGATGCGCACGCATCTGACCAAGGCGGTCGGCCTGCATATGGCCGATGAGGTGTGGGAGACCATCGGCCGGCACCTGTTCGCCGACTCCTCCGGGCGCCGCCACGGCCCACCGCGGATCGGCTCGTGGTGGGATTTCACCCGCATTCCAGGGCGGGCCCGCTCGCACACCAAAACCACACAGGTGTGGGAAACCTGGCGGCTGGCCGGCACCCTCGACGGGCACCTGGCCGCCTACCGGCACCCGCAGTTGGCAGCCGCGGTGAGCACCGCGACCGAGGCTGCCTGCCAGCCAGCGGGCACCTCGATCCTGTCCCAGCCGACCCGCCTTCCGGCCCCGGGGCGGCCCTGTTCCCGGACGTGGGGCGATTACCACGGTGCCTTGGCGGTGGTGTTCACCGGCCTGCCGGGCGGGGACATGGTGTTGCCGGTCCGGCTCCCTCAAGGAGCGGGCCAGTGGGCGCACCTAAGTCATTTCCTGGCCGACCCCGCCGTGTGGCACAAGATCGATCTGGTGCGGGTGCGCGACCGCAAAGCGCCCGGCGGCTGGCGGTACTACGCCCATCTACTTGTACATCAGAGCGGGTATCAGTCCCCGTCCACCCGGTCGCGTCGCGCCGAGATACCAGCCGGTCGGCGCGCGGGGGTCGATGCGAACGTGTCCAACCTCTCGGTCGCGTCGTTCCCCGATGAGCATCCCGAGCACCTGGTGGCCGGGCAGATCTGCTGCACTGCCGAGCAACACAAGGCTGCCGTACGGGCCGCCACACGGGCGCGGGCGCGTGCGCGGGCATTGGATCGCTCGCGCCGCAACACCAACCCCGAGCAGTACGGCCCGTCGGTGCGACAGCAGAAGCGGGCGCAACGGCGCGCCGCGCAAGGACTGTCGGGCAGGCGGGTCGGCAATCCGGGCGGACCCCGGCATGCTCGCGCGGACGGGGTGCCGCTGCGCGCGTACCGCCACGACACACTCTCGGATGGCTATCAGCGCACCCGCACCGATCACGCCACCCAGGCCCGTAGCGCCAGTCAGGCCAAACATGCCCGCGCCCGCGAGGTCGCCGCGCGGATCGTGGCCAGCCACGGCAACACCATCACCGTCGAGGACTGTTCGATCTCGACCTGGGCGCGCCTGTGGGGCAAGAGGATCGCCGTGTTCAGCCCCGGCATGCTCGCTGACGCGCTCGCGCGTGAGTGCGACGCCGCCGGCGGCATACTGTTACGCGCCGGCACCCGATCCACCGCGCTGAGCCAGCATTGTCTGTGTGGGGCGCGGGTGCCGAAAACACTGGCCCAGCGCACCCACTATTGCCCTCACTGCGGGTTACACGGTGATCGTGACATCGTCTCGGCAACCCTGGCGGCCTGTGTCGAGCTTGCTGATCCCGATGATCCGCGAACGGCGCGCGTCGACTACCGACTTGCCCACGCCCTACGGGCGTGGCTGGCCTCCCAGCAAGAGTGGGAGGGCTCAGTCAACCGGCACCAGCCACCAGCATCATCAGATGCTGGATCGGCCAGGACCGGCAGCCACCATCCGGTGGCCTCTGCTGAGCAAGCAGCACTCGGCCTACCCCCGAACAGCTCAGGCTCACGGCCTGGACGTCGCGGACCCAGCCGAAAACAACCAGCCCCCACGCTGATTGGCGCTGCATGACCCATTACGGGTCAACTCTTAGACGACCCGATACTCCTTGGGTGACACGTGGTCCGCGACGAGTCGGCGAATCTCGCCGACGGTTTCGGGGTTTTCGGCGCCGGACAGGTCCCCTGGGTCGATGCCGAGGGCAGCGGCCCGGATCGCGCGCCGCATGATCTTGGCCGATCGTGTCTTGGGTAGCGCATTCACGCGCCACACCCGCGACGGCGTGAAGGGTTTACCCAGTTCGCGTCCGACCAGCGCCGCCAGCTCGGCGCCGACCTGTTCGGCGGTCTCGTCGTCATTCGCGTCGGTTCCGTCGTCGGATCGCGAGACCCAAAACGCCCACACCGCCTCGCCTTTGACCGAGTCGGGCACACCGACGGCGGCCGCCTCGGCAACCTGCGGATGCGTGATCATCACCGATTCCACTTCGGCGGGCGCCAACCGCTTGCCGGCCACGTTCATCACGTCGTCGGAGCGCCCGCGGATGAACCACTGGCCGTCACCGTCGACCATCGCGAAGTCGCCGTGCGTCCAGATGCCCGGGAAGCGCGACCAGTACGCCTGAAGGTAGCGCTCGTCGTCCTTCCAGATGCCGCGCGTCATCGACGGCCACGGCTGGCGGCACACCAGCTCGCCGACCTGGCCGCGCACGGACTGGCCGGTGTCGTCGACGACGTCGACGTCCATCCCGAGCGACGGGCCGCCGAGCGAGCAGCTGCGGATGGATTCGACCGGATACGGCGCCAGGAACGATCCGCCGACCTCCGTGCCTCCGGAGAAGTTGATTACCGGCACGCGTCCACCGAAGACGTCGCGGGCCAGCCACTCGTAGGATTCGGGGTCCCAGGGTTCACCCGTCGAGCCAAGTACGTGCACTGATGACAAGTCAGTGCTCCGGATGTCGCCAAGCTCAGTGGATTTCAACGCCCGCACCAGGGTCGGCGACACGCCCAGCATGGTGACCCGGTGGCGCTCGACGAGCCGCCACAGCCGGCTGTTGTCGGGTCTGTCCGGTGAGCCCTCGTACAACAGGAGAGTCGCGCCATTGGCGTGGGTGCCGAACACCGACAGCGGACCCATGATCCAGCCCATGTCGGTGACCCAGCAGAACACCCCGCCGGGCTTGACGTCGAACGAGTAAGCGACTTCGCTGGCCGTCTTCACCAGGAATCCCGCGTGGGTGTGCACCGCCCCCTTGGGCTTGCCGGTGGTTCCCGATGTGTATGTCAGCAGCAGCGGGTGCATGGCATCAAGTTCGACGGGCGCCAACGCGCCATCGTGGTAGGTCAGCTGTGACCACAAAACCATCTGCGCGCCAACGTATTCGGGTGGTTCGTCAGAGCCGTTGGGCACCACAACCACGTGCCGCACGGAGGGGCAGTGCGCCAGCGCCGCGCTGACCTGCGGAAGAAGCGGTAGCGCTCGCCCGCGCCGGATCGTTACGTCCGCCACGATGACCGCCTTGGCCTCGGCGTCGGCGAGACGGGAGGCGATAGCTGTCGAGGCGAAACCCGAAAACAGCGGCACCAGAATCGCTCCGAGGGCGGCCACCGCATAGCACGCGACGACTGCTTCGGGGATCATCGGCAGGTAGATCGCGACAGCGTCGCCGGGCCCGATTCCAAGCTGGCGCAGCCCATTTGCGGCGCGGGCGACCTCGGTGGCCAGCTGGCTGAACGAGATCTCGCGGACCCGACCGGCTTCGTCTTCGTGGACCACGGCGACGGTATGAGGCGCTGCATCGCGCCAGCGCAGCAGGCAGGAATCGACGATGTTCAGCGTGGCGTCGACGAACCAGTCGGGATGTTCAATTCCGTTGTGCAGATCCAACACCCGGCTGTAGGGCGTGCGAAAGCGCAGACCCAGGTCGGTGGCTGCCGCATCCCAGTACCAGGCCACGTCGGCGACCGACCGCGCCCGCAGCTCGTCGATGCCGGCCAGGCCGTGCGCGCGGCCCAGCCGCGTGACGTTGGCGCGCTCGATGCCGTCGGCCGTCGGATTCCACTGGTAGCTAGTCACATTGACCTCGAGATCTCAGTCCTTGGGCATGCCGAGGATGCGCTCGGCGACGATGTTGCGTTGGATGAACGTCGATCCGCCGGCAATGGCAGTGCCGCGAGCCTGATAAGCCAGCCGCAACCACCGCTCTCTGTCGGCCGCTGACGCGGCATCCTTCTCGGCAAGAGCGAACTGACCGCCCATCTCGTCGAGCTCCAACCCGAAGTCAGCGATGTCCTCCACCAGCGGGCAGAAGAACAGCTTGCCGATCGAGGTGACCGGGCCCGGGGGGCCGTCGCCGGCGGCTCCGGTGATGACCCTCTGTCCGATCAGATAATGCACCAGAGCGCGCCCGTACAGGTCGGCGATCCGTTGTCGCACAAGAGGATCAGCGCCCAATGGCGTGCCGTCGTCGGCGGTGCGGCTCGCGATCTCGCGGATCAAATCGTTGACCGCACCGGTGGTGTTCACCCGGCCGGTGGCAATTGCGACACGCTCGAACGCCAGGGTGCCCATTGCGACCCGCCAGCCGCCGTCCACCTCACCGAGGACGCCGTCGTCGGGAATGAACACGTCATCGAGGAACACCTCGTTGAATTCGGGCTCGCCCAGCATGTGTGCCAGTGGGCGGACCTCAACGCCCGGGCTGGCCATCTCAAGCAGAAAATACGTGATGCCGCGGTGCCGCGGCCCACCGCCGGTGCGAGCCAGCAGGATCGCGTGCGCTGCCAGCTGGGCGCGGCTGGTCCAGATCTTCTGGCCCTGAACGCGCCACCCTCCAGGCACTTTGGTGGCGGTGGTGCGCAAGGAGGCCAGGTCCGAGCCCGCCTCCGGTTCGGAGAACAACTGGCACCAGAGTTCATCGCCGGTGAGGATCGGTCGAAGGTAGCGCTCGTGTTGGGCGGGGGTGCCGAACTGGATGATCGTGGGACCCGCAAAGTCCTCGCCGACGATGTTGAGCCGCTCCGGCGCACCTGCCCGATCGAGCTCCTCGTTGAGTACGGCGCGCAGCTTGGCGTCCGCGCCGCCCCCGCCATACTCCTTTGGCCAGGACAGGCCGGCATACCCTGCGTCGTACAGCAGTCGCTGCCAGGTGCGCCAATAGTCGAGCTTGTCCTCGAGGCGCGCGGGTTCTGGTCCGCCGAGCCGGGGCACCGTGTCTTGCAGCCAGGCGCGTGCCTCCGCCCGGAATTCGGCCTCGGCGGGACTGTCCTTCAACTCCATCAGCGCGGGCTCGCTACTTCGTGAGCGCGGCCGGCCTCGGCCTCAAGGCGTTGTTCGATGTCCTTGCGCAACTCTTGTTTGAGGACCTTGCCGGTCGCCGTCATCGGCAAGGCATCGACGGCGACGACGCGTTCGGGCGTCTTCTGGATCGGCATGCCATGCGAAAGCAGAAACGTACGCAGGTCTTCGACACTCGGCGTCGAGTGCCCCGGCGCGGTGACCACGTAGCAGCACACCCGCTCACCGAGCCGCTCGTCGGGCATGCCCACACACGACGACGCCAGCAGGTCCGGATGGTCGGCGAGGTTGTCCTCGATTTCGCGAACGCTGATGTTCATCCCACCGCGAATGACAATGTCTTTGGTTCGGCCGGTCACGCGCACGTAGCCTTCGTCAGTCATCACCCCAAGGTCGCCCGACTTCGACAAGCCTTCGGTGGTGAACAGGGCCGCGGTCTCCTCGGGATTGGCTAGATATTCGATCATGTGGGCCGGTCCGCGGTAGGAGATATCGCCCTCGGTGCCGCGGGGTACTTCGTTCCCTTCGACATCGACGATTTTTACCTCGGCACCCGGCACCGCCGCGCCGTCCGATGTCAGGGCCCGCGATACATCGTCGTTGACGGAACACGTGGTGGTGACCAGGTTTTCGCTGCGCCCGTAGAGGCTGAGCACCTTGATGTTGGGAAGCGTTGCGTTGGCCCGCTCGACGATCGCGGCGGGGATCGGCGCGCCCGCGCATACCCACAACCGCAACGTGGACAGGTCGTGGCGCTCAGGGTCGTACTCTGACAACAGCCCGTGCAGGAACGTCGGGGCGGTCACCGCTGCGGTGCAGCCGAAGCGCTGAATCTCGTCGATGCCGCGGGCCGGATCCCACTCGGCCATCAAATGTGTCGACGCCCCGGCCAGCAGGGGCACCAGCACGCCGGTGACCAGCCCGGTGGTGTGGGCGACGGGAGAAGGGCCGAATTGCACATCGGCCTCGGTGTAGCCGAACGGCGCGGTAAGCGCGCGCGCGCCTGAACAGTAGGTGTTGAAGGTGTGCACGCACCCTTTCGAGCGCGACGTGGTTCCGGACGTGTAGACGATGACGAACGGCTCGTCCGGTCCTGGTGGGTCGCCCAGTTCCGCACGGGCACTGTCGTCGTCGGTGGCGGCCTCCAGACCCTGCAGGTTGAACACCCCGTCGTCGGCGTTGATGATGGCATCGGCGGCGCTGTCGGGCCGGGTGACGACGATCGTGAGGTCCGGATGTTCCTGGCGCAGACCGAGATACATGTCGAGATAGTTGAACTTCTTGAAGGTCGCCGGCGTGAAGGCTCCTCGTATTTCGGCGTTGGACGCCACATAGCCGACTTCTTCGCGCCGGTAGATCGGCATGATTGGTACGGCGATGACGCCAAGTCGCGACAACGCGGCGAGCACTTGCACGAACTCCACCCAGCTTGGCAACTGCACGGCGGCGGTGTCACCGGCCCGCCATCCTTGCCGGTGCAGACCGACGGCGAGCCGTTGCGCGCCATCGAAAAGCTGCCGGAAGGTCAGCGAGCGGGTTCCGTCGGTCGCAAACACCTTGTCGGGGTTCTTTTCGACGCGCCGGACCAGCAGGTCGTGGAATGTGTCGGTTGACCACATTCCGGCCGCGTAGTAGTCGTCGATCTCATGCCGGCTGTAGTGGTTGGTGTACGGGCTGGGCTTCATCGCGCTTCCTCGGTTCTCGGATCCGCCGTCCGGGACTCGCACCGGAGGGCACCACTGCCTCGAATCGTAGAATGGTCAGACCGAAAGGGTAATCACTCGAAAGAGGGATAATTCACCACGCTCAGGCGTTGCGCCACTGCGGGGAACGCTTTTCCTTGAATGCCAGCACCCCTTCGGCCAGATCGTCGGTGGTGAAGGCCAAGGCGAGCTGGGCTTGCAGGTAGTCCAACGCGGATTCCAGTGGTAGGTCCCTCGTAGCCGCCAACGCCCGCTTGCCCATGCCGAGTAACAACGGTGATTTGCCGGCGATGTCGTCGACCCACCGGCGCACGGCGTCGTCGAACTCTGCGTCGGGCACCACCCTGTTGACCAAGCCGGCGGCGGCCGCGTCGGCGGCGCTTATCAGCCGACCGGTCATCATCAGCTCGTTGGCTACCAGTCGTCCTGTGGCGCGGAAGATCAACGCCGAGATCATGAACGGAAAGGCGCCGACGTTGATCTCCGGGCAGCCCAGCCGGATCGACTCCTTGGCGATGATGAGGTCACACGCCAAGGCGATGCCCAGCGCACCGGCCAGCACATCGC
>JAVRPG010000947.1:0-4986 GCA_032162325.1 Mycobacterium sp.
GCCGGTACAACCCGCGGCGAGCTGATCGCGCAGCTCCAGCGGGAATTCGGGATCTCTGATGCGCAAGCGGCTGGGGACGTCGACTCCTTCGTCGCCGACTGCGCCGACCGCAATCTCCTCCAGTAACCGGTCGTGAGCCCCTTGCCGGACCTATCCACCGACACTTGGTACCGGATGACCCGGCTGGAGTTGGCGAGCGGGATGGTCTTCGGTGTCGACCCGCACACGCCGCCGTTTCCCGACGCGCCAAACGGACTTACTGCGCGTGCTGCTCTGGAGAACGTGGTGCTGGCGGCCCTGCTCCGGCCGCCGTGTGTCGTGAGCTTCTCCGGTGGCCGGGACTCCTCCGCGGTGCTGGCACTCGCGGTGCATGTGGCGCGCCGCGAGTGCTTGCCGCTGCCAATCCCGGTGTCGCTGCGGTTTCCCCAGTGCGAGGACGCCGACGAGGATGAGTGGCAAGAACTCCTAGTACGGCATCTCCGCCTCCAGGACTGGACACGCCTGTGCTTCGACCACGAACTCGACGCGGTCGGCCCCTATGCTCAGGCCGTCATGGCCCAGCACGGTCTGCTGTGGCCGTTGAACGCGCACTTCCACCTCCCCGTCGTGGAGCAGGCGCCGGGGGGCTCCCTCCTCACCGGATTCGGTGGCGACGAGCTCCTGCACCCGGGATGGGTCTGGCACCGGGTCAACCAGGTGCTGGCCGGCCAGACTCGGCTGCGCCGCCGTGATCTCGTACGGATCGCGGTGGCATACGGGCCTGCCCCGCTGCGTCGTGTCGCGCTGCGCCGCCGCCTGAGGCACGTCCCCCCGCGGCCCTGGCTAGGTCCGGACGTCCAGCGACGCGTGGTGGAGGCGAGCCTCGACGATCTCGTCGCTGAGCCAGTGAGGTGGGACGTCGGGACGGACATCGCCTGGTGGCGGCTGCGCTATCGCCGGGTAGCAGAGGACAGTCTGGGGCGGGTCGGGCACATGCATGGTGTGACGGTGCGTCACCCGCTAACCGATGGTCTCTTCCTCGCTGCGGTCGCACGCGAGGCTGGGAGAACCGGCTTCAGCGACCGCACGGTAGCGATGGAGCACCTGGTCGGCGACCTGCTACCGGCCGAACTCAAGGCTCGGCCAACGAAGGCCGTGCTGACTGGTGCCTTCTGGAACCGGCACGCGATCGGCTTCGTCACAAACTGGAACGGGGCGGGCGTCGATCCGGACCTCGTTGAGGTCGACGTCCTTCGACGTATGTGGACCGCGACGGACACCCTGCCGGACGGCCGGACGTTCTCCTTGCTCCAGTCGGCCTGGCTCGCTTGCCACGACCGGGAAGTCAGCCAGGCCGACTGATCAATCCGCTACTCGGTCCAGCAACATCGACACCGCCTCTTCCGTCGCCTCCCACCGCCGCGGCCGCCGAAACATCAGACAGGGCAGTGCCGCCAGACGGAGTAACCTTTCGGGGCTGCGCGGGATCTGGGTGAGGCCGAGGTTGGCGTAGAGCAGGGGCAGCCGTCCGGCGGGCGACACCGCCTCGACTTCCACGGGGTCCCCCCAGGCGGGCACGATCCATCCCTGGAGCGGGACAGCGGCCGGGACGGGCGGGACCTGGACCCGCCACCGTCGCCGGTCTCCGACGATGCCGATGTCCACTCCCTGCCCCATCCAGTCGGCCGCGCTGTGCCGCAGCTCCTCGCACCGCGGCCCGCGGAGGGCGTGCCCGGCGCCGATGATCAGCCCGGCGTCGGAGACGATGCCGACGCCCTTAGCCGCCAGGTAGGCCAGCATGCTGCTTTTACCCGCCTCCCTGGCGCCCATCACCGCCCATGCGCCCGCTCCGGCGAGGAACGCACCGGCGTGGAAGGCGTCCCGGCCTAGCCACCGGTTGGTGATCGTGGCCAGCATGGCCAGGCCCGGGTGCGCCATCGCGTCGTCGCTGACAACGCCGGCGGCGGTGAAACGGGCGGTGAGAGGCTCCCGGTCCAGGCGCACGCAGCCACCCCCGAGAATCCGGTACTCTGCCCAGTCGTCCTCCACGATGTCGTGCTCGACGCTCGGCGTGCCCGTGACCCGCTCGATGGCGAGATCGGGCCAGCTGGTCGGTGCCCCGATCAGGTAGCGCCACGCCGTCTCCAGGCCGGTCAGCCGTAGGCCGTAGGCGCCGAGCCGCAGAGGGCCCTGATCCTGCACGGCGCGGTCCGCGTCGGTCATTCCGCGCTCCCTTAGGTCGTTTCGCTCCGCTGACGGTGCCTCACCAGTCGGGCTACGCTCGGTCCACACGAGTGAGAGGATGGTCCACGATGACCGAACGCCCCTACGAAGCCCCGTCGATCGTAGAGATAGGGACGCTGCACGATCTCACCCTGCAACACACATACAAGGATCAGACAGGTTTGGACGGTGTGATCTTTAACAATACCGCGCTGGGTCCGGTCACCTAATGAGGTAGCTGGTTGCGGCCAGAGTGCCAGTTGAGCTGACATCGCTGCGGAGGTACGCGAGGCGAGCTCTGTCGTGACGATGGGCATGTCGGGTATGGACCTAAAACCAGCTGGCCATCAGGTCAGCTTCCTGACCGGCGTCTGGGATTCCCGTCCCGTCTCCGGCATTGCTGGAGGGGTATTGGGCTGCGGTTCTGCAAGGTCGCCGGGTCGGGTGACTCAGGGTAGCTGCGGTGAACTAAACAACATGCGGTGTCCGTGTATTGCAGGGAGGTACAGAAATGCGAGACCAATATCTACCACCACAGGTGACGCGAGTGGCATCCGTTAAGGATCTCACTCTCGCGGTCAGCCAGGGTGGCTTGGTCGACGTCTGTCTATTCATCAATGGGCTCAATGTCAATGGCTCGGTCGGAGTCCTTGATGGCAGTACATGCTCCGCCCCTATGTCCTAACAAGACCGACCTTGTGACCCGCCGTCCAACTCCGGCGTGCCACGCTGTGTGGCGCGAGTGGGGAGAGTCGGTGCACGCCTTCTACACGATGGATCCGCTCGAGGCGGCTGGTGGGTGGCTGCATGGGTTCGATGCCGAGCCGCTGCAACACGCGTGCCGCGACACTCCTCGCCAGGTGCTCGAGCGGACACTTGTCCGGTGCCTGCAGCGTTCTCCCTGTGTGATCGCCTTTTCCGGCGGTCGTGACTCCTCGGCACTTCTCGGCGCCGCGGTCACCGTCGCTCGCCGGGAAGCTCTGCCCTTACCGGTTACCGTGACGCTCACCTATCCCGGAGTGCCTCAGACAGACGAAACGTCATGGCAACACCAGGTTCTCGACCACCTGGGTGTGAAGGATCGGGTCGAGGTCACCGTCGACGACGAGCACGACATCCTCGGCCCCATAACCGCGCCATTGCTCCAACGTCACGGTTCCTTGTGGCCACCCAACCTGGCCCCCACCTGGCGGTTGATGGACCAGGCGAGGGGTGGAGTGCTAATTATCGGCGAGTGTGGTGACGAGGTCTTCGGTATCAAGCGGATCACGCCACTGAGAAGGATCCTGGGCGCCCGAGGTCGGGTCGATCGCCGGTTCTACCGCGCCGCCGCGTGGTCCTTGGCGCCCGCGCCCATGCGGCGGCGTGCGATGCTGAGGTCGCCGCACCTGTACCAGCGCACCTGGCTTCGGGCACCCGTGAAAGCCTTACTGGAAAGGCGGGATGTCGAGGACGAGGCCGCCCTTGCTCTGCATGCCGGCCACAACGCCCGGCAGTACACACACCGACGGGCCATCTGCCGAAGCTTCGAGACACACCGCGCGCTCGGGCACGACATCGACGTCGACTACATCGCTCCCTTCGCCGATTCCGAGTTCGTCGCGGCTGTGGCTCAGGCTGCGGGATTCTGGGGATGGTCCGGACGAACGGCAGCCATGACTCACTTGTTCGGTGATCTACTGCCCTGCTCAGTGCTGCAACGCACGAGCAAGGCCACGTTCGAGCGGGCCGTATTCACGGAACGCGGGCGGGAGTTCGCCGCGCAATGGAACGGCAGCGGCGTGGATCCCGACCTCGTCGACCCCGAAGCGTTGCGCAACATCTGGCTGTCCGACCAACCTGACGGCGGAACGATGGTGCTCATGCAGCAAGCGTGGCTCGCGTCCCAGACAGTCGCTCAGGACACGACATGAACGTGGCTGGCGGTTCTTCCGAGCGCATGTCATGCGACCAGTATCGACACCAGAGGTTGCCTGAAACAGCTTGAGCGTCAGGGCTCGCTGCAGATCCGCAGCGGTTCCAACCGACCCGTTTGGTCCGTGGTCGCCGGCTTCACCAAACGGAACCTTCGCTGCCGGGTGACCACGTTGCTCGGCGCCTTAATCGACGACCAATGAGCTATGTGCGAACGGTTGCTGGTCAGGATCAGCGCCCAGGATCTCACCCGTCGAACAACCCCTGCGACCTCGCCACCGAGATCGCGTGTGCCCGGTTGTGGGCTCCCAGTTTCGTCAGGAGCCGGCTGATGTGAGCTTCGATTGTTTTGGGCGACACCGACAGCTCACGGGCGATGGACTTGGTTGGCAGGCCACGCGCGAGGGCCTGCAAGACGTCCGCTTCCCGCGGGGTCAGCGTTGGCGCCTCGGATGGAGACGGCAGGCCATCCGACGAGGAGCGCATCATCCGCCACTTCCGGAGGACCGCTGCGGCAGCGGCCGGATGCAGGGCCGCATGACCTGCCGCAACCGTCCGGGCAGCGGCCACGACCTCAGAAGGTGCACAGTCGTCGACCGATAGGCATCCCGACGCCCCAGCGAATAGGAGTGTTGCGACAGCCTCGGTCGCGGTCGCAGTGCACACAACGAGCACCCGGGTACCCATGCGGAGCAGTTCCGGCATGGCCTCGAGAAGATCACCGTCGGCGAAACCACAGGCCGACAACACGATGTGAGGCCGCAATCGGCGGCAGGCCACGCGAAGGTCGGTGAGCGATCCCACCGCACCGGCGCACTCCAGATCGTCGGAAATCTCCTCCGAAAACGGCGCGGACAGGACGTCCCGGAG
>JAVRPG010000948.1:0-2661 GCA_032162325.1 Mycobacterium sp.
TTCGGCAAGATCCTCGATGCGGCTGCCAAGTCCGGCGCCAATGCCATCCACCCCGGCTACGGCTTCCTGTCGGAGAACGCCGACTTCGCTCAGGCGGTGATCGACGCCGGGCTGATCTGGATCGGGCCCAGCCCCCAGTCGATCCGCGATCTCGGTGACAAGGTCACCGCGCGGCACATCGCCGCCCGCGCGCAGGCTCCGCTGGTGCCCGGCACGTCCGATCCGGTCAAGGACGCCGACGAGGTGGTGGCCTTCGCCAAGGAGTACGGCGTGCCGGTTGCCATCAAAGCGGCCTTCGGCGGTGGTGGCCGCGGCATGAAGGTGGCCCGGACCATCGAGGAGATCCCGGAGCTGTTCGAGTCGGCCACCCGCGAGGCGGTTGCGGCGTTCGGCCGCGGTGAGTGCTTCGTGGAGCGCTATCTGGACAAGCCGCGCCACGTGGAGGCGCAGGTGATCGCGGACCAGCACGGCAACGTCATCGTCGCGGGCACCCGCGACTGCTCGCTGCAGCGCCGCTTCCAGAAGCTGGTCGAAGAGGCGCCCGCGCCGTTCTTGACCGACGCGCAACGCAAGGAGATCCACGAATCCGCCAAGCGGATCTGCAAAGAGGCGCACTACTACGGTGCCGGCACCGTGGAATACCTGGTGGGCCAGGACGGGCTGATCTCCTTCCTCGAGGTCAACACCCGTCTACAGGTCGAGCACCCAGTCACCGAGGAGACCGCGGGCATCGACTTGGTGCTGCAGCAGTTCAAGATCGCCAACGGCGACAAGCTGGACATCACCGAGGATCCCACCCCGCGCGGGCATGCCATCGAGTTCCGGATCAACGGCGAGGACGCCGGACGCGGCTTCTTGCCCGCGCCCGGTCCGGTCATCAAGTACGAGACGCCCAGCGGACCAGGAGTCCGGTTGGACTCCGGCGTCGAGGCCGGCTCGGTGATCGGCGGGCAGTTCGACTCGATGCTGTCCAAGCTCATCGTGTACGGCGCCAGCCGCGAGGAGGCGCTTGCCCGCTCGCGCCGCGCCCTCGACGAATTCCATGTCGAAGGGCTGGCCACCGTCATCCCGTTCCACCGCGCCGTGGTGTCCGACCCGGCGTTCATCGGCGACGACGACGGCTTCTCGGTGCACACCCGCTGGATCGAGACCGAGTGGAACAACACCGTCGAGCCGTTCACCGGCGGCGAGCCCATCGACGAGGACGAAGTCCTGCCGCGGCAGAAGGTGGTCGTCGAGGTCGGTGGCCGCCGGCTCGAGGTCTCGCTGCCGGGTGACCTGGCGCTTTCCAACGGCGGTGGCGACGCGGCCGGCGTCATCCGCAAGAAGCCCAAGCCGCGCAAGCGTGGTGCCCACGGCGGCGCTGCGGCATCCGGTGACGCGGTGACCGCCCCGATGCAGGGCACCGTGGTCAAGGTCGCCGTCGAAGAGGGACAAGAGGTCGCGACCGGCGACCTGGTCGTCGTCCTGGAGGCGATGAAGATGGAGAACCCGGTCACCGCGCACAAGGACGGCGTGATCACCGGATTGGCCGTCGAAACCGGGGCGGCTGTCACCCAGGGCACGGTGCTCGCCGAGATCAAGTAGCGCGGGGCGCGAAGCGGCCCGAGGAGCAGCCGGACTTGGACCCAGTCGAGATCAACGCGGGGCAATGGTATCTGCGCGGCCTGCGGGCGACGGCCGCATCGACGACCGTCCCGCGCTGGCCGATCTCGGCGTAACCGACCAGGAGTACGTCGCACGCGGTGACGCCCAGTGGGCCGCGGACTCGCGCTACTCGTGGGGGGTGTGTGAGCCCACGACCGGTGAGCTGCTGGCCGTGGTGACGCTGGATCCGGCGACCGGAGCGATCGCCGCCCGAGGGCGGCCCGGCCACGACGACGCGGCCGACGCAGCAGCCGAGTCCGTTCGGCGATTTGCCGCCGCAATCGTTGCGCCCAAACATGATTCGAGCTGAAGCCAGCGACGACAGGCTGCTGAGCAGGATTTCTGAGAAACACCCACATACGTTGTGGGCACACAGTAGTCGGGGTAGTGTCTTAAACAGGTTGAGTTCGCAGCCGCCCTTCGAAGCGTTAATTGACGTGAGGGGAAGGCTGGATTCCCTAGTTTCTCCTCACGCGCGGAAGCCAACCGCTTGACGTGATCCACAGATTGCTTGTCGACTGATGGAGTCACTTTGATGTCTGCTCTGCACCCGAACTTCGCTTCGCCGGTTCATGGAACCGACGCGACACGTCCACCGCCTGCATGGGAGAACCACTCCGCACGGTTCACCGCGGAGTGGGATTCGTCCCGCGTAGTGATCACCGTCCACGGTGAGCTCGACGCATCCAATGCCAGTCAGCTCGCCGACTACTTCGACATGTGCATGGTCCACCGCACCCCGCTGATGCTGGACTTGAGTCGGCTGGAATTTTTTGGCACGGCCGGCTTTTCGGCGCTGCACCTGATCAATGTCAAGTGCGCGGGCGCCGGTCTGCGCTGGGCAGCGGTCCCAAACAAGGCGGTGTCCCGGCTGCTTCGGATCTGCGACCCCGACAACACGCTGCCGCTGGTCACGTCGATAGACGATGTGCCGGACGCAGACGACGAAGGCCAGGATCCGAACCGGTTATTCCAGCTCGTCCCGTAACCGCGCCAGTGATTTAGCCAACAGTC